>JBMYJV010000016.1:1139-14921 GCA_049594755.1 Candidatus Poseidoniaceae archaeon | reverse complement strand
GTGTTTCAACTTCAAACGAATCCGTCGCAAGTACTTCGAGTCCGGCATCTGCAAATGGTTGCCCTGTTGCCATGTTGAGAAGACCCGTTCCACCAATGATGGCAAGTCGCTGCATGAACGACCCTCTTCGTCAAGGGTTGTCAAATGTTCGCTGATTACTCTTGCAAGCGCTCAATAAGTTCAGCCTTCTTTCCGGAGACAGGCTTGCCTGCGGCCTTGAGGAGATCCTTGAGTTCTGCAACAGTCATTGAACTGTAATCGACGTCATCGGAAGATGCTTCTTCAGTCGGAGCCTCTTCTTCGGTAGCTTCTTCGACAACTGCTTCCTCTTCTGCAGGTACTTCTTCAGCCTCTGCGACTTCCTCAACTGCGTCTTCTTCGACATCTTCTGCTTCGTCAGCGTCGCCTTCAGCCTCTTCTTCAGCCATGGCTTCAGCAAGTGCTGCTGCCTTCTTGGCTTTGATTTCGGCTTCCTTGCGTGCTTCTTCAGCGTGGATTTCGTCGAGGGTAGGACCTTGGTCCATCGAAACACCCTCTTGCAAGAGTTGGCTCTTGCGGATGACGACCGATCGGCAAGGATAGATGCTCTTGATTTGGTTCTGAATCTCGGATTCAAGCGATCCATCGAGCATAGCAACCTGGAGCGAATCGTAGGTTGTCTTGGCAACGTAGCCACGTAGGACGTCCCGTGTCTTGGCACGGATGGATTGCTTAACCGAGGTCTGAACACGCTTTTGCGTGATGATCAACGGCTTGATTCGAACCAAGTAACCGTCTTCGGTGACAACGTCGAGAACGTCGTCAATCTTTCCACGATATCGACGAATTTGTCGACGGATGTGGTTGGTTTGATGGTGGTGACCGACAAAGGTGGTCAATGCATCTTGTCCGACTGTGTCTGTGACACGGAAACGGAGCATAACGTGCATCTTGGTGAAGTCACCATTGAATTCTTGTTGGGTCATTTCATAGATACGTCCCATGATGTGCTCGTCAGACTCACCGATGGTCTCACCGATGTTCTGGTAGTTCCATGGATATCGAGGCGCTCGAATCGTGTACCAACGCTTGGTCTTCCACTTGTCTCTCTGCTTACGGGCTGCTGCTCGCGCTTTTGCGCTCATCTTCTTTGCCATGGCACTCATCTCGGAGGGGTATCTGAGGGGGCTACCCCTCTAGCGTTCCACCGACATACCTCACCTATATGAAGCAAATTGATGGAAAAGAAGAGCGGCAAACCTCATGACCTTCGCTCTGTAACGTCAATTCATGGGCATCCTTCACGTTCATGCAGCGGCAACTGCGCATGAATTGCAGGACATTGATTTGGTCACTCAAGCCCTCGAATGGTTGACTGAAACCGAGTGGAATGTTGATATGACAACGTCCTACTATGGACCACGCGTGGCAATGCTTTCGACGCAGATTAAGAAAAACAAGCAAATTGATTCGTTTGTTGAGAAGCTTCAACCACATCATGCAACGATCCTATCAGAATTGGACGCACGTCTTGATGAAAGCAATGTCATCCACCTACGATTGAATCTCGAATCCGTCATTGGACAAAAGGTCGAACTCATCTCATCCACCAACAGCGACCCTGTCATCAAGATTCGAATCAAACTCGCCGTCTATCCTGGCCAAGAAGTTGAAGCGATTGCGGCTGATATTTTCGGCTAACCTAAACTCAAATGGGCCTCTGAACATCATTCAAGTAGTTGATGACAGTCCCCAGTCTATGACTCACGTTGTCACATCCGCATGCATGAACCACAAGTACCAAGATTGCGTCGCAGTTTGTCCTGTCGAAGCATTCCGCGAAATGGATACCTACCTCGTTATTGACCCAGACGAATGCATCGACTGTGGTGCATGTGTTCCAGAGTGCCCAGTTGAAGCTATTTTCGCTGATACCGATGTTCCTGATGAAGAAGAAGAATGGATCGAAAGGAACGAAACTGAGGCTGCTGATGCACCTGTTGCTGAAGGCGACTCACCTGTACTTGGCTCTTGATTCAATTACGGGCCTTAACCAACCTTCTTGAAGGGGTAAACCTCCGTTCGGATTGATACTCATGACGCGCACCGACTTTACTCAACTTCGTCACGGAAGCGACCTCATCAAGCGTGGCTTTGCTCGAATGCAGCAAGGTGGCGTCATCATGGACGTTGTCGACGCAGAACAAGCGGCTGTCGCAGAAGATGCTGGAGCCGTTGCAGTGATGGCACTCGAACGAGTTCCAGCAGACATTCGTAAAGCAGGCGGTGTTGCTCGCACAAGTCATCCAGACATGATTCAAGGCATTCTTGACTGCACATCCATTCCAGTCATGGCCAAGGCCCGAATCGGTCACGAAGGCGAAGCACGGATTCTCGAATCCATGGGCGTCGATATGGTTGATGAATCCGAAGTTCTCACGCCTGCTGATCCGTTCTTCCACATCAACAAGAAAGCCTACGAAATTCCATTTGTGTGTGGTGCAACTGAACTTGGTGAAGCCGTTCGACGTATTCACGAAGGTGCAGCCATGATTCGAACCAAGGGTGAAGCTGGTACTGGCAATCTTGTCGCAGCCGTGACGCACTCCCGACTCATTACGCAAGAAATCAAGCAGGTCCAGTCCATGGATGACAACCTCCTCGACGAAACAGCAGACCTCATCATGGAGCGCTACCGAGTTCTTGCCAACACATCGAAACTCCCTGGAACCTACTTGGGAACACCATTCGGCACCATCGACGGAGATATGCATGCTTCCATTCGCTCCGTATTGGACGAGGTCAAGACGCTTGGACGACTCCCAGTAGTCACGTTCTCCGCTGGAGGCATTGCTACACCAGCAGACGCATCGCACATGATGCGTATGGGCATGGATGGTATCTTCGTTGGTTCTGGTATCTTCAAATCCGATGATCCACCAAACATGGCGGATGCTATTGTCATGGCAACGGCTCACTACGATGATGCGAGCAAGGTTGCTGAAGCTCAAGCCATGATTGAAGGCGACCCGATGAAGGGCGATGAGCTGGAAACGCTCGAAATTCGATTGGACCAGCGCGGTTGGTAATCATTCCAACGGTGTATCGACACTCACATCACCGAGTGTCCATTTGAGTGTCTTGATGACACCTTCTAACGCTTTGAAGTTGCGAGCAGCGTCTTTCATGCCGTCACGGTCGCCGCGTTCTCGACAATCTTCGAAAAAGGCCTTCCACTTTTTCATCTTCTTCTCAGCACGTGCTAACATGGACTCGATTTCTTCCCATGTTCGGTCGTATGTACGTTCTGCTGCCATGCTCCTTTCTCCACTCCGAGGGTATTAGAACTCAATGCCTGCAACCTATTTATTTCAGACGTTTTCAAGACGCTCATCGTCACCCAAGATGATGTTCGAAGTCGAAACATTGCTCGAAACAGTGGCTCCTGGTGAGAGAATAGCGTATTCCAAATGCACATCATTTTCAACCTTTGAACCGTTCATGAGCACACAATGTTTCAGCAAAGTGTTTGCTCCAACAACTGCGTGTTGAGCGATAACGGAATTCTCAACAATTGCATCCTCGTGAACATGAGCCGTTGGATCGATAAAGGAACCATATTCGATTCGAGCGCCTTCAGGAATTGGGAATGGAAGATCATTCTTCCGTTCGATGAGAACGTTTTGGGCTCGAATTAATTCCGAGGGAGATCCAACATCAAACCAAACACCGTTGATGGCTTGAGCATACATTGGCCAACCCATTTCAAGCAAACGTGGAAAGAGATCTTTCGAAAAGTCGTACTTCTCACCTTCCGGGACCAGTGCCATGACTTCAGGCTCGAGAATGTACAAACCTTCATTGATGACATTGCTGAATGCTTCCTCAGGCGTTGGTTTTTCCTTGAATCGTCGAATGTAACCCTCACGGAGCGTGCCGTCAACATCGCCTTCGTTGGTTGTTGATAATCCTACGATACCAAACGGACTTGGATCCTCAACTTCCCACAACGCCATCGTCGCTTTTGCACCACTACGCTTGTGTGCTTCGAGCAATGCAGCAACATCAAAAGATGCGACGGAATCTCCAGAACCGATAATGACGGTTTCTGTGATTTCATCGAGTAAAAGACGGACACTTCCCGCTGTCCCCATGGGTGTTGCTTCTTGGTTGATTCGAGCGGTACATCCATCCGTATTCCACTGTTCAACATGAGCAGCGAGCATATCTCCTCGATAGCCTGTTGTTACGATGAGGTTGTCAACACCGCCTTGAACCATCGAATCTTTAACGAAGTCAATGACTGGACGACCAAGAACTTCGACCATTGGTTTTGGACGAACGTCCGTAATTGGGCGCAATCGGGAGCCTTGGCCACCGGCCATGATGATGCCAAGCATGCTGATCAGCGTCGTCGTCGACCAGCCGACATGTCGATTCGGCCCATCTTCTTCTTCTTTCCACCACGACGTGGTGTTGCCGTTGCTGTGGTTTCTTCTTGACCCATTCCACCAAAAGTAAGTGTTCCATCACTAAGGAGACTGGAAATTAATTCTTCAGCAACTTCTTCGGATTCTGCACCTGTCTTGAGACTCTTTGTAACTGCATTGTTGTGCTCAGTCATCCATGACTTGCGTTCCTCACGAGCCATGTTCAATTCATCTCGAACCTTGTTGACGTCAGCCATCATCTCATCGATCTTGGCGTGTGCATCGTCAGCCTTGGCACGGAGTGCGACGTATTCGTTGTGGTGTCGGTCACCCTCTGCTTTGAGGAAGTCACGATGAGCGAACGCTTCATCCACTTCTTTGGATTTTTCGTCAGCACGACCTACAGCTTCGAGCATAGCTTGGTGAGCAGCATCGGCTTCTGCCTTGAGCGTCTTAATGGCAGAGTCGAGGTCATCAAGGTCGACAGCAACCAACTCAAAGGCTTCGACATCAGGAGCCAATTCTTGGATACGTCGGTGCATGAGTTTGATTTTCTCCATGGTTTCTTTTTCCTTTTTTGGACCCATAGCAGAGGTATTGTAGAGATTCTCAAGTTGGGCAACATCTCGCTTCAATTGTGCGTGTTCTGCTGTTGCACTCTTCTTTTCGCTCTTTTCACCACGGCGTCCTTTGGCTTGACCAATGACCGACTTGATTTGATCTTGAATGGCGTTTCGCTTTTCCTTGAAGATCCGAACCTCTGAGCGGATGGCCTTGACTTCAGCAAGGACAACATCGACTTTTTCACGATGCTCTTTGTACTGAGCTTGTACAGCATTGCGTTGCTCAGCAGCAGAACGAGCCTCTGAACTGAAATTATTGCGAACATCTCGCAACTTGCGTACCTTTGCTTCCATAGCGTGCAAGCGGTCTCTCAACTCTGCATCGGGGCGTTCGTCTGCTTGGTCTTTCGAACCCAACATACCACTGCGTAGTGGTTTTGCATTTCAAACCTATGGCTTGAAAAATCCTGTTCAGACGTTGAAGATTTCCAGTAACTCAAGGACAATTCCCAAAGCGATTACAAGGGAACCGAGCAATTGGGCAGACACCGTAACGAGGCGGCGCAAACGAGTGCGGAATTCATTGCGGACATTGACGTTGATTTGACGCCCGATGAGTAGATCACCACTAACTTCCTCCAAGCGTACAGAAACTGTCGCTTCACCAAATCGCTCTGGAAGAAGCGTTTGCCAGGCCATGGTCCCATCTCGGAGCAAGCCAGTCATCTTACCGAGAACGTCTTCGTTTCCTTCAACTGCAACCGGTAGGGATTCGCTGGACCACCACACTTCTTTGCCGGGCGCAAGGTCGTAGCGCATTGAAATTTGATTCGGACGAAAATCTGGAGATTGGACTCTGAACACAACAGTTCGACTCTTCTTCGAAAGGTTGTGCATGAAAACGAAGAGGTTGGCTCGCTTGGTCACTACGTTCTCCAAGTCGACTTCAAAGACCAAATCCTTGAGTGCGGGTGAGCGTCCAAATTCCATGTCCTGCTCGATTCTGTCAATGAGCCGAAAGAAGGCCGGACATTGCTGTTGGGCATGCTCAATCAGTTTGAGCCAGAGTTCCAGTCCAAACGACTCGCCCTCGAGTAGGAGATCTGCACCGTCTTCCTTGAGCACTTCCTCAAGTTCCAGGCGAACGGTCTTTGAATCGAGACCATTGTAGTGGCGATACAGGGTCATGAGAACCTTTTCACGAGCGTAATCGTGTTTAACGCCTCGCTTGAAGTGACTCTGTACGTTTCGCATCAATTCGTCGTATTTGGAGCGAAGCAATGGATCGAGGTGTGTCCGAATCATATCGTCGAAGACGCCTTCCAAGGTCGAAGGATGAACAGGAGCTTCAAACGCATCGAGCAATCCAGATTTGTGAACCATGTTGAATCGATGTTCTCGTGTGATCATGTGGAAGCCCACAGCAAGCAAGAGCATTCCCCATGATACGATGAAGATATTTTCTCCCAAGGATGTGTGGAGACCAAGAAGCAACACAGTGCCAAGACCGATGCAAGCGAGAAGAACCGTTGAGAATGAGAGTGAATGCATTCGAAGTTGTCGATGAATTCGATGAGCCATACCATCGTAACCATGCAAAGCCTCAATGCTTTGATGACGCTTCTCGGAGGCTTCTACTTCAAGCCTGAATGCAGAATAGGAGAGTGCGATCCTGTAACGATGAATACCGAGCGCGAGCAACCAGCCAATCCCCACGACCGTCCCTAGAAGGAGCAAAGTAGAACTGAAGGATTGTCCCAGAGAGGGCTCGATGCTCGATTCCCACCAGTTCGGGTCAGTCCCTTCGTAGGCCCATGAACCGATGAGGATAAACAAAGCGAACGCAGGAAGAAGGAGAGTTAGGCGCAAGCCGAGTGAAATCAATTGATTGTCAATGGAGAGCAGGACACGCTCTCGCTCGAACAACGAAGAAGCGATGTCATCGCTCGATGCTTCGACGGCCGTCTCGCTCACACATTGACGTCGATGCTGCAACTCAAAAGCATTCGGGGGCAAACAGAGCAAATTGCGCACTTCTTCACTCAACAGCGCTTCACGATGATGTTCTCAGCAATGTCTGTATTCAACATCAATTCGTTCCCATCCACTGTGAACGTGTTGTTACCATTTGCAGTAATTGTATTGTTCAGTGAGAGAGAGGCATCGAGAAGGGATTGCAAGGCATCCGAGAGAAGGAGAGCTTGTATCGTTCCTGATTCATTCGGGGCGAGTTGCGAGAGTGGCACATGCGTTTCGACGAACGATTGCACACGCTGTTCAAGATGGTCGCCTGACCTCGGAATCTCTCGACCGGATGGATCGAGCGTCGGATTTCCGAGCAGTACAGTGAGTGCGACTTCCAGATCATCATCGATGGCATGTTCAAGTCGACAGGCTGTTTCATGCATATTTCCATCGAAAGGAATGCGATCCAAGAGCACTTCAGCAAGTCGATGACGCCGTTTCATCATTCGACCGTGCTCAAGCCCTTTTTGTGTCAACTTCGCGCCTTTGTAGCGTTGATAATCGATGTAGCCTTTCATAGAAAGCCTCTGAATCATTTCGGTTGCTGATGCAGGAGAGACCCCCAATCGTTCCGCTAAATCCCCTGTACGGACACGGGATGAAGCATCGTGTTCGTAGAACTCGTACATGGTCTCGAGGTACTCGTCTTCAAATTCTTGAAAGTGCCCCGCCATGATTGACGGTTAGTGTCCTAAAATTCAAGGGTTTCTCTGCGCCTTACGCAGCAGAAAACACATTCGAGCATGAAGGACAACGAACCGAACCCTTGTAGGAAGACGGTACTCGGAGTTTCGAGAAACACTGTGGGCATGCAATCTCAACTTTCTTCTCTACGGGTTTCTCCTCAATCACATCATCGTCAATCGAATCAAGTTCTTCGTCCAAATCGACCGATGGTTCTGCCTCAACTTCGAATTTTTCTGAACAATCAGGGCATCGAACTGTTCCTGAATAATCACCGGGGATACGCAATGTGCGGTCGCACGATGGACAAGAGCGTTCGACAGGCTCTACATCTTTCTTTTCTGGCTTGGGAGCAGACTTCTTCTTTGCTGCCTTCTTTTCGATCGTGGAAGCATCTCCAGAGCCTCGACGTAGATGAAGCACGAAGATGACACATGCTGCGACAGCAATTCCACCACCGATAGCAACGAATGGAATGTCCATGGATGTCTCCACAGCGATCTCCTCGTTGACAAGCACGCTCTGTTCATCTTCGACAACAAAGGTATCGTAGCGCCATTCTGCCGTCAACAGCATCTCGTTTACGTAAGGTGTCGTGAAGATAAAGTCAACGTTGCGAGAGGAACTCGCTTGCAGCGGTTCCGTTGAAATTTCTCCGAGTAAAAGACCAGTACTGTCGGTCAGATACAAAACGCCAGACGGGCCCTCAATTGAGGCTGTATTCTGCAGCATGACCGTCACAGTCACCTGCTGGCCTTGTATTGGTTCACGGGGCAACGTGATAGGGTCAATGTTGAGAGAATATTCTGCTTCAAGCGTTTCGAATGTCGCTGTTGCAATGTAACTGTTCGTTGATGCAACCCATCCGACAGGTTCCATACGAACAAGGACGGTATCACCCGGCACGTCGCCAAGTGTTGTTTGTCCACTGAGTGTACCTGAACCAAGCGTCACGATTTGTTCATTGAGGTAGACATCCGTCCCTGAGAGACGGTATCCATACCGAAGTTTGACATCACGATCCACACCGTTGGTAATCGAAGCATTCCAATTGAGAACCAGTCCAGTAGATGCCTGTTCAACATCGACCTCGACAAACATCGTTTGGGATGCAAGCACTGTGAAGGATACTGAGCCGGCAAGATTCTCAAGTACAATCCCGTTGGTTGAGACGATGCTCCAGTTGTAGGTATGAACACCTGCTGAAAGGTCTTCGAAATCGAGCTGTAGTTCACCAGCTGCACCTGCTGCTAACGTTATTGGGTCACTGTTGTATTCTGTCCCTTCATGCACAACTTGGAGTTTTGCAGACCCTTCAGCATCACCTTGGTTGCGAAGAATGAACGAAGTCTCCAAATCGTCCCCATCGTGCCAAGGACCACCTATCAACGAAAATCCACTTGAACCTGCTTCATCGAAAATAGCAGAAGACAACCCTTCCAAAGAGTAGGGAATAGGCGTAGGAGTCGTTTGATTACGATCCCCTCCGCAGAGGCATTCGAGAACACCGGGACGTGCGAAAATCTCCAGTGACTCCACAACCGTTTGATCAATCCCTACAGCGAGCGTCTCGTTGAAGACTTCTTCACCGAGGAAGGTGCATACCAATCTCCCATCGAAGGCTCGCTCTCCATTTGCGTTGGTCGAAGTAATATTGAATTGAATCAAATCCCCTGCGAGATAATTTTCCGTAGTTAATTCAATGTCAAGCTGAACGTTTGGCAGTGGTGGCGGGCCGACTTGGATGGAGTCGTTTTGTACGATGCTGGTGTCGTTGATGGACATTTCAACTTCGAGTTCGCCTTCCACGACATCTGTGGATGAAAGATAGACCAGAACTTCAGTGGTCATCGCATCGATGGAAACGCCCTCGAAGAACACAGTTTCGTTCCATGTGGCTTGACGTATTTCGACCATAATGGATGCCGTTTGGGCACTGGTTCCAACGTTCTCCACGGGTATTTCGAGGTGGAGACGATCGCCCTGGCGAACCGTTGCATTTGAGGTCAATACAGCGTTTTCATCCGCTCCGGAGTAGGTGAGTGAATTGACACCAACGAATTGAACATCGACAGGCCCGTTTGCTTGCGCGGTTGGGATTGTCAGCATCCCACATAGGAGCATGGCAATTAGAACAGTGGCTTCTACACGACAACCACGCAGTTCCATATTGTTCCTCAAACCTTGGAGGTTTTTGAGCATGATGTTGAACAAAGGCATGACGGGAGGTTTATTGGTGGTTGCAGGGTGGGTCCGATACATGACGCCTGAGGAACTCTTGGCCATCACTCCAGAGTTTTTGGGCAAAGCCATCCTTCACCGCAGAGAACGGCTCGCTGCAGAAATACCAGAACAACTTGATGCTCGTAGCGATGAGCTCACTGAAGCAGCGGCTATGGCTCGCTCTGCAAAGGCAAAGCGTGATGATGTGAACAAGAAGGTCGCTTCACTGAAAAGAGAGAGAAATGATGCGCAAGCAAAAGCAAAGAAACTCTTTATCGAAGCCAACGCCATCCGTGAATCGATTCCAAAGCAAAAGGGAGATACAGTCCCAGAACCTGAGTGGGCAAAAGATCGTTTGCAACAACGCCTGGATGCCTTAGATCTATCACTGCAAACGAACTGGGGCACCCACGTCGATGAACGAACAACATTGAACGAGATGAAGAATCTCATCCGAGCGCACGAAGAGTGGGTGGACTCCAGGAAAGAGAAGTTTGCTGAAATCAACAACATGAAAGAATTGAGAGAGAAGGCCAAACAACTTCTCGAAACAGCAGACAAGGCTCATCAAGCCATGGTTCAACTGCACGATGAGAATCAAATCTTCCACGACACGTACATCGAGAACGAACGGAAGAGAAAACATGCCGATGCAAGGACGACTCGCCTTGCACAAGCACTCGATGAAAGCCAGCAAGGGATTGATTTCTGGAGCAACTGCATCGAAGAAGGATTCCATGAGCTCATGTTGGACGCTCAACGCGTTCGAGAAGGCGGTAAATCGACGCGTGCTCTTGCTCGCGAGCGTCGTAAGCAGCAAGAACAAGGAGGTGAAGAAGAATGAGTGTTTGCACCACCACTGGTCTTTCAATAGAGCAGCAGGAGCGTTGGTCACACCTTTATAGACACCTCGTCGAGGACATCGAAGTCCCTGATGTTTCCTCGATTGATGAAGCGCACATCCAGGCTCTTGATGCAGAACTATCCACATTGATCAAGAAGATTGGCGATGCCAAAGCAAAGAGTAGAGAATCACTTACTAAGCATCTAAAGAGCCTCTTGTTCCGTCGATTCGGAAAAAATGCTGTCGTCGAAGCGTTTGGCTCAAGTGTAACAAATCTCTCCATTGGAACAGGTGACCTTGACCTTTGTTTGTCGTTCAAAAACAAGCCCCCACAAAAAGTGTTGAGGAAGTTGTCAGGGCTGCTCCACGAAGAGGGAATGGAGAACATCCAAGTGATTCCAAAAGCGCGGATTCCTATCATTAAATTCAAAGATCCTCGCTCAGGTCTAGATGTGGACATTTCCCTCGACAACAGACTCGCTATTCACAATTCAATGATGCTGAAGTCCTATGCACAAGAGGAACGCCTGCAACGACTCATCCAGATGGTCAAATATTGGGCAAGTCGCAGAGGCATCAACAATGCCTTTGAGGGAACGCTGTCGTCGTATGCCTGGACTTTACTCAGTATTCAACATGCACAACTGGTCCAACCACCACTTGCTCCGAACAGGCAAGAGGACGCAGAGTCGAATCCACTTGTATTCAAAGGAACAACTTACGATGTCGGCTACAACGATGAGCACTTTGCAACCGAAAACAATCAATCTCTCGCTTCACTGTTGATTTCGTTCTTTGAGCGATTCGCAACACGATGGGATTGGGAGAGCATGGTTGTTTCAATCCGAAACGGTGAGGCATTGTCAACGAAGGCAAAGAAGTGGCAGCATACTGGTCCACTTCCGCTTGAAGTTGTTACAGGAGCAGATGACGGATGGATGGAACACGTCATGCCGATTGAGGATCCGTTCAATCACGAGCATGACCTCTCCCGTGTCGTCCGTGCAGAAGGCGCTATGACGATTCAAAATGAATTCATGCGCATCATCGAGATGCTCTCCAAGCAATCCTCTTGGAAAGACATTTGTGAACCGGTCATGGACATTGAAGAAGAACCCAGCGATCTCTTTCACGATTTGAGAAGCACTTCACCCGACGAAATAACAACGCGACTCGAGCAACTTCGAGCGGATCTCGAGGTTGTTGAATCGCAAATTCGTGAACTTGTTGAGGAACGTCAGCATTCAAAGGAACTGCTTGACCTCCTCCGAGGTGGGTTGAGGGAGGCCCGAAACGTCCGTTCCGACAGGCAACAAATCCTCTCTGAACTTCGTCCATTGAGCATGAAAGTGCAGGAGATGCGAGAAGTTCGTGATGGTATTAATCAAAGGATTGCAATACCTACCAAGCGAATCAAGCAAGAAATGTTGCGTATTTTCGAGAAACTTACCGCAGAAGTTGATGTCTTCAATGCTCCAAATCTCGGTGTTGAAAAAGGCGACTTTGCCTATTTCTTTGAATTGCAAGCTATGTACGAAGCATCGCTCAAATCAAACGAAGCACATCAAGAATTCATCAAACTTCGACGTGAGCAAAATCAAGAATATCGTGCATTGAAGAAAACCAAGAAACAAGAGGAGGATGTATTGGCGAAGCTTGCAGCGAGCAACCCAGCACTTGAAGGCATTCATCCGAATCCTAAATCGGTCAAGGAATTCCAAAAGAATGCGAAATTGCTCCAACGTTCAATCAATGAGCAATACTCCTCAAAGCACGAATTGCGTCGCGAGATCGGCAGGCTCGAAGCATGGCAGCGTGTTTCGAAGAAGAAACAGAGAGGAGCCAATCGCCGAGGTACACGGAACGATCGTCAACAACGATCACGAAGACCACGTGCACCTGAAGTCAACATCAATGAGGTCCGACAAAAAGCATCGAGTGGTGGTTCAATTTCCCTCAACGAACTTGATGCTTTGCTGTCGAAAGGCGGCATAGCAAGCATCGGTTCAAGCGATGGGCAAAAGCAACAGCAGAAGCAACGACAATCCAAGAAGCGTCCATCCCGAAAGATCGACATCCGTCAAGGACGAACCCGTGGACGAAAAGAATCCAGGAAGTGAACCATTGAACGAGGGATGGCGACGAGGCCTATCCCCTTCGCAGTTGTCCATTGAATGGACAAGTCGAGTTCAGAAACTGTTCCTTGAAGGGACAGGTGAGGAATACTTCATTGGGACAATTCAAACCCTTCCGGTACCAGATTGGAATGGAAATTTCATGCTGTTTGATTCTGAAAACGAGCATCAAGAATCGATGCGAGGATTGCTTTGGACGACTCCGTTCAAGGACGATACAGTACGAATAGTTTCCTTTGTTCTCGATGAGGGAGCACGTGGCAAAGGTTGGGGTTCCATCGTGTGGAATATGATGGCAGATCAACTCCTCCCCGAAGGTTACACCTTTGTCCAACTTGAGGTACGGGCTTCAAACGAAGGAGCCATATCGTTCTATAGAAAAAGAGGCTTAGAAATTGTTCAAGAATTGCATGGCTATTATCGTCAAGGATTGGGTTACATGATGCGTGGCCAGCTACGACATCATCATCCAAACAATGATACGCCCTAGAGTGAAGTTGCCATCGTGCAAGAAACCTTGAATGCGTTACGGCAGATACCGTACGTTACTTCTGTTGAACATCTCAACGCTTCGATTGATGATCGTTACAATGTAGATTCCATCAAGCAACTCCTCTCAAATAGGAAGAAAGTGACGCTCATCGGCAAGAATGGTTGTGCTGTTTTCTTTGCTCAAAAATCAAACATCATCCTCATTCGTTCCGAAGCCAACGTCAACTTAGGAGCTATCGACCTGATCCTTGATTCAATCGAATAAGGGACCGAGCACAACCAAACCATGTGGTCCTACGTCCACGGCTTGTTTTTCCATAGCGTGACGAACATGACGCATCTTTTCAATCTGCATGGTTCGGACGAGCTTTCCATTGCGATGATCCATCCCCATGTTGATGACAGCA
>JBMYJV010000016.1:0-1133 GCA_049594755.1 Candidatus Poseidoniaceae archaeon | reverse complement strand
TCTGCATGGTTCGGACGAGCTTTCCATTGCGATGATCCATCCCCATGTTGATGACAGCATCTGCGAGGAATCCCTCATTGCCTTGAAGTTCTGCGTGGGTTCCTAGGTTTCGCTCAGTGATGAGCATCACATTGAGGTTCATGGAACGAAGGAAGTCAAAGAAGGAGAACATCTTCTTTCGCATGGCCTCATCAACGGTGGTAAGAGAATAGATGGCTCCAAGTGAATCAAGAACGAACGTTGTGAAGCGATCACCGTGTGTTTGCTTGAAATGTTCAATCATTTTTCTTGTAAATTTGAGATAATCCATGTCCTCGTTTTCTCGACGAAGTTCAGTAAAATCGGTCACTTGTAAATTCATTGGAAGTTGAAGCCCGAGACTGGATGCACCACGCATGAGTGAATCCACGGTCTCTTCAACTGTGCAGTACAAACCAAATTCACCAGTTCGATTGAGATGATTCGTGAGCAACGTTAGGCAGAAGGAAGACTTCATTGAACCAGGAGGACCTGTAATCAAACTGATGTAGGGAGCATGGAAGTCCGATTGTATGACGCGTTCCATCCCTTGCATTCCACCAAGCAGCATTTCCTCACCAAGTTCAAACACCTTCCCGATGAATTTGAACATTGCTTTTCATTGATTTGCTCAGGTTCCATCTATCGAGCAGAGTGAAGGGGTTATATGGGCGTGGTAGGTCGGTCGGGTGTAGCATATCCAACTGTGCCACGAAACGAGAGTGATGACCATGGATGATTTCAAGCAACTCTTTGAAGAACGACGCTCAATTCTTGACGGAAAAGCAACGCAGTACCGTGAAGAGCGCGACTCTTGGAACGAGAAAACAAAGGAATTGGTCTCACAACGAAACGAATTCAACTCTGAAGTTCGTGAACTGATTCAACTTTCGGACCAGCAAAAGCAAGTCCGTGAACAAATGAACCAAGTCGTCCGTGAGAAGAAGAGTGTTCGAAATGAAGCCAGCAAGAAGGTCTCCGAGATTCGAGACAAACTCCGTGCCGATCAGCCTGAGGAAAAGCCTGCAGAGCGTGGACCACGTGGTCGCCGAGAGCGCCCAATTACGCTCCAATCTCTCCAGCGTGAATTCAGTCGTCTCGAGCGTGAGTTCGAG
>JBMYJV010000015.1:0-15060 GCA_049594755.1 Candidatus Poseidoniaceae archaeon | reverse complement strand
CTGTCGCGTGTCTACGCCATTCCAGATCACCTTCATGCCTTGACACATATGCTCGGCGACGGTCTTGTTCCATCCAATGCAAAAGCTGGATACCTAGCACGTATGCTTGCCCGTCGAATCCTGAGAATGCGTGATGATTTAGGAATGGACGTATCACTTTCGGATCTTATCAACCATCATCTTGATGTCAACATGCGTGGACATGAAATGAAACAAACAAGGGATGGCCTCTTGACCATCATGAATCTTGAAGAGGAACGTTACAGTGAGGTGTTGAGAAAAGGAACCAACCTGATTCAACAATCCTTGAAATCTGTTGACCAAAGTGCTGAAGAATTACCAGATGAGTTGCTCTTCCAACTCAATGATTCGCATGGTTTACCTCCTGACATGGTCATCAACATGGCTCGAAAAAGTGGATGGTCACATCTGCGACTTCGAACAGGTTTTTCTGCGGAAATGGCTGAGCGACATGCAAAGATGGCAAAGGCTGCAGCCGCAACTAGCCAACAATCCTCACTCGTGGACCAATTGCCGGTTCTTCCAGAAACGGTTCCATTGTACTACAACGATGTTCAACAACGTAGTTTCGATGCGAGCGTGTTGGCTTCCATTCCTCTTGTTGAAGGGGTTGGTCCAGAGGGGGCAACACATGCAGTTGTTCTTTCTGAAACCTGTTTTTATCCAGAAGGCGGAGGGCAAGAAGGCGATTATGGTTCGCTTACAACAGACGGAACTTCTCGTCAAGTGTTGGACACACAAAAGGAAGAGAACCTCATCCTTCATCTCTGTGATGGCCCGCTTGAAATCGGGGATCTTGTTCACGGGACCATTGACTGGCGTCGACGGAAGCAACTGATGGATCATCATACAGCTGTCCACATCGTGGGAGGTGCTGCACGTCGTATTCTAGGCCCTCACATCTACCAAGCAGGAGCGAACAAATCAACTGAACTTGCTCGTCTCGACATCACACATTACCGTCGGCTTACTCGCGACGATTTGGATGCCATTGAAATTCTTGCAAACGAAGTTCTTGGACAGGTCTCTCGCACTGAAAAGACCATCCTTCCTCGCCATGAAGCTGACAAGAAACATGGATTCGATCTCTACCAAGGAGGTGCTCCCAAAGGCAACGAAATTCGCGTGCTCCGCATCTCTGACCACGATGTACAGGCTTGTGGGGGAACACACCACGATGAGCCTGGCCAAATCGGTTCAATTCGCGTTGTACGTTCCACTGCGGTTCAAGACGGTGTCGAGCGTCTCCACATCGTAGCAGGTGAGTCTGCACTCAAGTTTGCTCGTGAACAAGACGAATTGCTTCGTGCAACATCGCAAACATTTGCTGTCTCTTCAGAAGACCTTCCGAAAACAGCAGAACGTTTCTTTTCCGAGTGGAAAGAACAACGTAAGCGCATTGAACAACTCGAGGCAGAAATCGTTCGACTTCGAACCTCTGGCGGTGGCAATGATTCAATGACCATTGACGGCGTTCGTGTCGTCATCATGGAAGTTGAAGGGAATTTGAAACAGTTGACTTCAATGTTGCAAGAACTCACCCGAGACGCTGAAACTCCAACACTCGCAGTGTTGGGTTCCAAGGAAGGCGGTGGTAAACTCATGGTTGCGTGCACAGAGAATACGATTGCAGCTGAGCGATACAACGCTGTTGAGTTGCTTCGTTCCATCATTCCAAACATCAAGGGTGGAGGTGGTGGTCGTCCAACCATGGCTCAAGGTGGAGGTTCGGATGCAAGCGGCCTTGATATGGCATTGCAGGCCGCAAAAGACCTTGTTCAATCCTGAAGCGATTCCAGTGCCAATCTGTCAAACTCAGACACAGCGTTTTCAATGGCATCATTCAGGCTGAACCAGGCAGCAGCCTCGATTTCACCTTCTTTCAATTTTAATGCATCAATCGATCCGTTCCATCGTCCACTATACGTGAAACTGACAAACGATACACCGTCTCTGAAGAACGATCGTTGTGTGATGACAGGTTTACGATTATCGAGTTCGATAAGAATTCCCAACTCTTCTTGCGTTTCTCGAACGCAACCCTCTGCAGGTTCTTCACTGTGATTCATGTAGCCTCCTGGTAGCCCCCAATATCCCTTGAAAAATCCTCTCTCAACCTTGGCCATGAGAATCTCGTTCTTGTCGTTGCGAATCATGACCTTGGACACGAGACGATGAAGAGAACGATAGACCGCTTCTCGTGCAATTGGATGAACAGCGTTGTCGGAGACAACTTTGTCTTTCCAAGTCCAATGCTCGGGCCAGTCGATTTCAGGTTCTCCATGGAGGACTGTGTATGTCTCACTACCAAATCGAAGATCGGTTTCACGACCTACTGTCCATGCTATTCCGAGATGTTCAACCTCCTCAGGTGTTGGGAATCGAAGCATAACCTCGTTTGTGTTCCGGCCCATGATGCAATCTTTTGGCCCTTCACCATTCTCATCCACCAGCAGAAGTTTTCCGTCGTGTTCGAGATAGACGACGGTTCTCGGGTGCATGGCCCTTCCTTGACTTCTCCCTTCATGAAGCCTCGTCTTCGTTGGAATGGGTTGAAGTAGGGCTTTGCCCTCGTTCAATCATGCACGTCGAAGACATTCGTCCAGAGGGCTGGGCTTGCACATATCTTGTCGCTAACAACGGTGAAGCCGTTCTAATCGACCCAGTGTATGATTACATCAAGCACTATGAAACGCTGCTTGCGGAACGAGGCCTTACTCTTACCGCATGCATGGCAACACATACGCATGCTGATCACATCACCGCTTGCTTTACACTCTCCAAGGCCCAAAGTATTCCGTTCTACATGTGGAAAGATACTGCCTCTCTTGGCGTAACGGATTACATCGACGAGGATTCCGCCATCACCATTGCTGGCGTGGACTACACATTCCTCCACGTACCAGGACACACACAAGATTCTGTGATCATTTGCATCGATGGTCACATTTTCACTGGTGACTTTTTGTTCAATGGTGATGCTGGTGTTGGACGTGATGACCTTCCGAGTGGTCGTCTTCTCGAACACTGGAATTCGATACAGTCGCTTTCTGTGTTGCCTGATCACGTACTCGTTTGCAGTGGCCATGAACCACCCGGGACAGAGCTGCAAACACTCGGATGGAACCGTGAGCACAATCCAATCTTGAAGATGGGCTCCTTCGATGAATTTGTGGAGTGGCAAACTCAATCTGCAGAAAAGCTTGGTTCTGTATCGAAAATCAAAACCGCCCTCCCAGCAAACATATTCGCAGAGATTCCAGATGAGATTCCTTGGCTTTCACAGTAAGTGCAAACACATTTGAAGTGACTTCTCGTCGGCTAAATATGACCAAATTGCAACGTAAGAAAATCCACTTGGTTTTTTTCCTTCAATTGGTATTTCTGCTTTCGCTAACGTCCCCTCTTGTACAGGGTACAAATCCATACGGTGACGTCAGTAAGATGGATGCTGCTCTCGAATCTGCTTTGCAGTCGACAAAAGACGTTGATGAATCCTTTGAGGTCATTTTCCAACTCCATTCTCCTGTGACCGATGCTGATTTGGCGTACTTCTCCAAGGTCGGAGCAACGCACCTCCACGAAGCGAAATTGATTGATGGTGGATTAATCGAAGCCCCCGCAGATGTTGTTCGAAAACTTTCAAATTGGGAACGAGTCGAGTATCTCGAATTAAATCGAGAATTGGATTTCTTCTATTTGCCACCTGATTGGGGTGGTGATCCGACTGATCCTTCCCTCATGATGCACGAAACCACTCATGTCGTTCGGGCAACAGACGCTTGGCATCGAGCCATCATCGATGTCGATGGAAATGTACAGTTTGAAACGGACAATGCCTTTACAGAGTGGGACGGAGATGGTACTGCTGTTGTCGACCTCGATACAGGTGTCGATGCGGGTCACCCAGACTTCGATTATCTCGAACCTTGGACTGGTGAGAAAGTCATCTACTCTGCAAAATGGAACGGTGTTTGGACAGAAACCCGAAACTCCGATACATCCTCTGGACACGGAACACACGTCGGTGGAACCATTGCAGGAAACGGTGATGCATCTGCCGGGCGAAGAGCTGGCGTCGCCAAGGGTGGCCAAATGGTCGCATTAGGAACGGGCGATGGCGCTTCCATCTTTGCTGCAGAACAAGGTCTTGAGTGGACGTTTGAGCATTCAATTCCATCGCAAAACCCGTATCACATTCGAGTTGTATCGAATTCATGGGGGACAGACGGTGATTACGATCCAAACGGCGCTATCGCTACAATCACGGATAGACTCACCTTCGAAAATGGTGTTGCCGTTATCTTCGCCGCTTCCAATTCCGGTGGTTCCGGTGGTGGAGGCGAATGTGGTGGAGATTTGCGAACAAACGTCTACGCAAATACGCCTTCGGCAATCTCCGTTGCAGCTCTAACGCATGACGGAACACAGGTCACTTCGTTCTCTTCAAGAGGCTGTATGAACCAACAACATACCTGGCCAGATGTCGGTGCTCCGGGACGTGACATTTGGGCGACAGCTCCTCGTGGCACCGCCATCGATGCAAGCACTCGAACGCAAGGTGACCTGTACTACATGGCCATCTCAGGTACGTCCATGGCAACCCCTCACGTTGGTGGTATGGCTGGCGTCATTCTCGATATTGCTCCATCTTTGGGAGTCGCAGATTATCATCGAGAAGATCACGATGAAGGCGATAGCCTCGTCGGCGGTGAAGGCACTGCTGCATACGGGCAATTCGAAGACTGGGACACAGCCAACTATTCACGTGTTCACGAACTTGAATTGATTCTTGAATTAACGGCTCGCTACGAAGGAATGGCGAATGCCTGCGAAGACGGTAACGACGAAGATTCATGCAACGATATTCCCGAAGAATGTTATCGTTCGGCTACTGGTGAGTGCCACGATTGGAGAATTGGTCACGGATTGACCGATGTTGATGCTGCTATGGCATTGGCACGAACCCTTCAACTCATGCGCGACCAAGATGGCGACGGCTTTGTTGATCACCCAGAATACACAGTTTGGGACGCTTGGGCCATATACGAATCCATGATGGTTGAAGCATCCATTCCTGTCAATACCGACCGAGTGAGTCATAGTTGGAAGGGCGATTGGAATCATTTCAACAACGGTGCTACTGGTGCTGTGTACTACACCGAAGACTCTCATTATGTGTGGATTCCAAATGGAACAACGCAAATGGAGGCTCGATTCGTACCGACAGAATTTGATTTGGATACCGCTCAAGGCGGTGCTTTGCAACTTGAAATCGATCTCGGAGAAGATGGAAGCAACGATGCACAAGGAGCGTGCACACGTGTTTCTGACGCTTGGATTTGCGACCTCGATGTTGAATCATCGCACTGGAATTCATGGGCACATTTCGATGTCACCGGCCAAGCATTCACGTTCCTAGGTATCCTCAACGACCCTGAGTTCTTTGAATCTCGCATTCCCTACACGGTCGATGTTACACTCACCTTGGATTTGAGCGAACCTGTCGACATCTCCATCGAGCAACGACCTGATTTTTACTCGGACCTCGACCCTGCCGCTCCTTCTGATGCATACGATTCTGAGTACGATGGTATGCTCACCTTCACCCGTCCAGTGTACGACCAACAAGCCGTTGCTGCGTTGATTCTGCCAAAGGAAGTCGTCACAGATGATGCAGACAGAGGCTTCTTCTCTGCTCTAGGGGATTTGTTTTCAGATTACTTCGGGGCTGCAAGCTTCTTCTTCCTGTTTGTTCTTCTAAGTGCCCTTGGAATTGGATATCTCGTACGATCGAGCCGAATCGATGGTCCGAAAATGTTGGTTTCTACATCCGTAGATGCTGAACTCATCGAAGATTAGAGAGGGTTCTTTGGAGCTTCTTTTGGAGCACTACTCGGCATCGATTCGAGATCTTCAAAGGTCAGTTGACCTGTGTGAATTTCTTCAATTTCCTGAAGCCGTTCTGCCATCGGTTTTCGAACAATAAATTCGATACGACCTTTGCTCCGTGTCAAATCGTAGGAAAGCGGGTCAAGTGCTTCGATGACCTGTTGTTCGAACGATCGTTGGACTCTTCGCCCTCTCCATATTGAATACCCCCATTGATATGCAATCCCCACGATGGCCGCTCCATAAAGGATGGCAAGGAAGGTTGCAGCAAACAATGCGGCATTTCCGCCACGGGCCTCTTCAAGCAAATCTCGGCCGAGAAGGAAGATCAAACCAACGCCGACTAGAGGTTTGAGCAACGACTCTACCCACTGATCAATCGGTATGAGTCGACCTTTGGAAGGGTCAACAAAGACAAGGTCTGTTTCAAACGCTGTTGAAAGTACACCGACCAATGCCAACAATGCGATATACAACAAGGAGGAGAGAACGATTTCTGTTCCAAAGTTCTCCAATTTGAAAATCCAATGAACTATCAAATAGGCGAACAATCCCAAAAATACGCCACGTGGTACTCTGTGAAAGTGTTCGATGTGCTGTGAAAATTCAGTGTAATTCCGCTCCTGTGCTGGATTGCCACGGTGGGCTTGTGGGATGTGGATGATTTGCCAATGCATGGTTCGCTCGACGAGGCTCATGATTCGAATCAAGACGCGTTGCCGGATCAGGACAAATTCAACCAAAAGAATCACAGGTAGACCAACCAGCATAACAGGAAGGGCCACGATGAATGCGAGTGGAAAAATAATCAATGCCGGTAAGATAAGAAAATGTGATATCGATAATGGATTCAAAATATCTGCTTCAATCAGCCGTTGTCGTGATGGAGTAATTCTCAAGCTTCGAGCAACATCGTTCAGTGAATGTCTGTAACTTTCCAATTGTCTTCCGGAATCAATGATTTGTCGAACGTTTGTTCTGTATTCGGATTCTTCATGGCTTCCGCCAATCCAATACTGCCACATAAAGCGGAGTGGAATCGCTGTCAAAACAGGCACAGAGAGGATGCCTAAAGCCCAGATGAGTGATTGAAGATCAACCTCTGCTGCCATAGGCTCACTGGACCATCCCAGTTTTCTCCTTCCTATCAATCCATTGTGAAAAAAGCGAAGCAAACCCAATGTTCTAACACCTCTTCGATAAGCATCATCCATGCGAAGAGTAGCCGTGACCGACGGTATGGCGCAAGAGGCCGTCAAGAAACTCGAAAGTGCTGGTTGCGAGGTTGTTCAGGATTTCATCGAACACGAACAACTCGTTGATGGGGCATTGGCTGATTTCGATGCCATCATTGTTCGCAGTGCGACCAAATTGACGAAAGAGATGCTGGAAGCAAGTCAACCTCGCTTGAAGGTGATTGCACGTGCAGGCGTTGGTGTCGATAACATCGATCTTGACGCAGCCTCTCGCCTAGGCCTACCGGTGGTCAATGCACCTCGTGCGAGTACCCAGAGCGTTGTGGAACTTACTGTTGGCCATTTGCTGTCTTCGCTTCGATTCATTCCACGTGCCGATCGATCGTTACGTGATGGTGTATGGGCAAAAAAGGAACTAAAGGGGACAGAACTCTATGGTAAAAGGCTTGGACTCGTTGGTTTCGGACGGATTGCACAAGGCGTTGCAAACGTAGCTCAGGCGTTTGGAATGGAGGTTCATTCTTACGATCCCTATCTCCCACTTGCCATTGCAAAGAAGGCAGGTGTGACGATGCATAAGAACGTCGACAATCTCTTCAAAACATGCACGCACATCTCCATTCACTGTAACTTGACTGAGGAAACACACCATCTTGTCAATCAAAAGCGACTCAGCATGATGCCAGGTGTCGATCCATTCAATCTCAAGTGTGGCAATCATGTCGTCAACTGCGCACGAGGCGGTATCGTTGACGAGGATGCAGCTTTTGAGGCACTTGAGTCTGGACAATTGTCGTCCTTGGCCCTTGACGTCTTCGAACACGAGCCAGTTGATCCTACATCGCCTCTTCTTCAACATCCGAATTTCCATGGTACGCCTCATATCGGTGCTGCTACCATCGAAGCACAGCGACGTGTCGGGCTTGACATCGTCGATGCCGTCCTCACCGTTTTGGATGGGGGTATGGCAGAAAGCACTGTCAATCGAAGCGATCTTCCCTGACCATTTTCACTTTTCAGAAGGGGTTCGCACAACGCTTCCCTAGTGTTCGTTGTTCCAACATTATGGGGCGAACTGTACCGACTTGGCGAGGACGCGTTGAACAAGAGATCGAAATTCTCGTACCGTACCGGCGTGCACTCTCGCATGAGGATCGTTGTCGTTTTGATGCGATGCTCCATGATGTTCGAATGCGTCGAGCAGCAGGTGGAATGCTTCCTGCGCACGAGGCGTGGAGGCCGATGCTTTTGTCGATGATTCTTGGCGCTCATGAACGAATTCAAGCGCTTGAACAACGTATTGCATCTCTTCAACAACAGATTTTGTCTTTGGGTGGAGACGGCCATGAGCAGCACTAGTGGCTGGATTTTGGACGCCCATCTTTGCTCAGCACAGCTCGAAATCCTGGTATGGATTGTGACTGAGGAGGGCTCCGTTGTTTCATTTCGTGAGCCTTGGAATCCTACACTTCATGTCGCCGGAAGTTCATCGGATCTCGAACATCTCATCGAGTGGTTGTCGCAGCCAGAACTCTGGGTCCGATACGGTTTGCAACGTTATGCCTTTGAGAGAAAACGACCCGAATTGGGCTCCTTCGATACCGAACATATGCTTGCACTTACACTGGAATCGTGTGCAACATTACGCGCTCTCGCTGAACACATCGATGCGCGTGGTGAACATGTTCGATACAATCTCTATTCCGTAGATGTTCGAGCTGAACAGCAGTATCTCACTTCGAAGCGATTGACCATTGGTTCACCTGTGTGCCTCGAAAACAACCACCTCTCGCTCTTGGAGAGAGACGTTCGACGACGTGACTGGCGTTGTTGTCGACTTGAAGTTGTTCTCGAGCAGATCGGTCAAGGAGAAACGCTGTGTCGCCAGCCAACACGTGTTCTCGTTACACCATGCGATACGTCTGGCACGGTCACAGGGCCACAGGTTGCTTTTTTTCTGCAGCAATCTTCTTCCCTCCAACAATTGGAACAGTGGTTTCGGACGTATGATCCTGATCTTGTGCTGTCGTTGCGTGGCAACACCGAAGGATTTCCGCATCTATTGCGCTACGTTGAAGCCAAACATACAGCCCTCTGTCTTGGACGAAACCAAACCCCTCTGAGACAAATTGGTCAAACGAGGATTCTTTCATCCTATGGGCAGGTATTGCGAAGCGACCCCCAGTTTCCGCTCGAAGGCCGTATTCATATCGATCTATCGTCGAGTTTCATGTTTCGTGAAGGAGGGCTCGATGGACTGTACGAACTTGCGCGTGTTTCAGCAACACGAATCAGCGATGCCTCAAGGAAATCTCCGGGTTCGGTGATCAGTGCGATACAGTATCGAGTAGCGATGGAAGATGGTGTGCTTGTCCCGTGGAAAAAGACGCGTCCTGAAGACACCAAGTCAGCATGGGATCTGTTGCAATCCGACCGAGGAGGGCTCTACTTGGACAGCCGACCTGGTGTTTATGCCAACGTCATTGAGCTTGATTTTGCAAGTCTCTTTCCAAGCATCATTGCAACACGTAACATCTCTCCTGAGACCTTGAATTGCAGTTGTTGTCAACCGGCGAAGAACACCATGCCATTACCTCTTCATCCGGATGAAGCCAAAAAGCGGTTTCAACTGCAACAGCAGCAATGGAAATCAGCAAGCCTTGCTTTCCCTCAACAGTGCTCAAATGCGTTTCAGGTCCCTGAGTTGATGACGCATACATGTGGTCGCAGGCACGGTTTTCTCGGCCGAGTCGTTGCACCTCTCATCGAACGCCGTCGGCAACTTAAGCAGCAAATTGTCGTTAAGGGCGATGCAGCCGATCGTCAGCAGAACGCTCTCAAATGGCTTCTTGTCACGTGTTTTGGTTACACAGGATATCGAAACGCTCGTTTTGGTCGTATTGAAGCACATGAAGCCATATGTGCTTGGGCTCGTGAACTTCTCTTGCAGACCATCGAATGTGCTCAAGAACGTGGCTGGGAGGTGTTGCATGCCATTGTCGATTCCATCTGGATCCGTGATCGAGAGGGCCGTTCTCTCGAAGAGCAGCATCAATCTGCGATGGAACTCTCGAACCATGTGCACAAAATGACGGGCATTCCTCTTGAATACGAAGCAACGTACCGCTGCATTGCCTTTCTTCCAAGCCGAATGCACAGTGGTGGTTCACTGACGAAGTATTGGGCATATGGCGAGAAGGGGATGAAGATTCGAGGCCTTGAGTTGCGGCAGCATTCGACGTGTCCCTGGGTTGCTCAACTGCAGACACGAGCGTTGGAAATGCTGGCGGATGCTGATGATTTGGTGGATGACATTCCAAGCTATCGTGTACAATGCCAAATTCAACGGCTTCTCCTTGACGAAGTACAACGTCTCGAACACCATCAGATACGTGCAAAGGATTTGCTCATTGCCCAACGAATCTCTCGAAGGCCTTCTACGAATTCTCCACAAACCGTGGCCATGTTGGCTTATCAGCGTTCAGAATCGCTAGGTTACCCATTGGAATTGGCTTCAAAGGTACGCTTTGTTGTTTGCACAAAAGATGCCATCAATCCGTTGCAACGTGTTGTTCTTGCACGGGAATGTGAACACCTGGATGGTCCACTTCGGCGCATCGATGTCGATTACTATCGTCGACTTGCTGTACGGGCAATATGGTCGGTTCTCGCTCCGTTCGGATGGTCGGAAGAGCAACTGCTTGAGCCGCCAGTTGTTCGCCTGGAACAATGGATGTAAAATGGTTCAGTTGTCGTTGAGCTATCGGATGACTCGGTTGTTTCATGGTCACTTGGTAAACGCCTGTGGAACTTGCGAGTCGAAGTGTTGTTTTCTCCCGGTCGCCCCATGTTCCCTTCAATCGATGGCGAACATAGGGCCGCATCGTATGCTTGAGTTGTTGATGCAAAGGCGAAGTTGCCTTCCCATCGAGAAGAACAATTGGACAGTTTCGGCCCACTTCTTCGAGCGAAGCCATGCAATGGCGTAGAATGGAACGTGCTTCAAACCGTTTGATTTGTTCATCAAGAAACATCGCGAGCATGCCATCGACAACGATCATCGATGCCTGTGTTAATGCAACCTCATGGTGAACTCTTTGAATCAGTGCATGCAGTTGATGTAAGGTGAATCCCCGTCCAATGTACAATCGACGTAAACCTTCTTCGATGGGACAATCGATTGAACGCATGGATGGAAAAAATCCGGTTGGATCAAATCGATGACCTCCATCAATCCAATGCACAGCATGCCCTTTCGAAAGGAGAATGCTCGTCCAATGTTGAGCGAGCAATCGCCCGTCTTTTCCAAAGTATCCCGGCCCCTCGAGCAGGGTGATGCCTGTTGAAGGGATGCGCAATTCACTACGTTGTCGTTCCACTGGATGCATTGCCTCACCAAGTATTGCCAATCACTGAAATCAAACGACAGTGTTTTTGCAGAGGGTAATGGAAAAGTGAAGGATGAATTTCAAACACTGTCGACAAGTGTATCGATGTGTGCGCGAAGAGCGAATCATCATCCATTGCGACCTTGATGCATTTTTCGCATCGGTCGAGATTCTTCACCATGGCTTTCCTGAGGATGAACCGTTGATCATTGGATCGGATCCGATGCAAGGACGTGGCCGAGGCATTGTATCGACCTGCAACTATGCTGCAAGAGAATACGGTGTTCGGTCTGCGATGCCAATTTCTGAAGCATGGCGTCGATGTCCCGGCCACCCTTTCGGCCCTGCGCGCTATATTCGGGGTACTCGTTCGTTGTATTCTATGGCTTCAAGACGCGTGATGAGGATTTTGAGGAAGGATTCTGACAGATTTGAACAAGCGAGCATTGATGAAGCCTATCTCGATGTTACCGAGCTTGTCAAGCACGATTGGGATGAAGCGATGGCTCTTGCACGAAGACTGCAACGTGCGATTCATTCGAAGGTAGGACTGACCGCTTCTTTCGGAATTGGACCAACGCGAATCATCGCAAAGATGTCCTCCGAAGTGAACAAACCAAACGGCATTCATCGAGTTCTACCCGATGAGATCTCAGAGTTTTTTGAGGCTCGATCTGTGAGAGAAGTACCTGGTATCGGTCCGAAAACTGCCAATGTTCTGGCAGAGTGGGGTGTGACAACCATGGACGAGGCCGTTGAATTGGGTGAACTCGCTCTTGCCAGAATGACATCTCGTCGATTTGCTTCATGGTTGTTTAGGGTGGTTGAGGGTTTGACATCCAACGATGTCAGTCCTCTACAATCACGTCGCTCGATTGGTAAGGAGCGGACGTTTTCCAGCGATCAAAGTGATCATGAGCATGTGCTCGATCTTCTTGAACAATTGACGCAGTCTGTATTGGAAAAAGCTCGAACAGAGGGGATTGCGGGTCGCCTTGCAGAAGTCAAGATCCGATACACTGGCTTTGAAACACACACGCACGGGCGTTCAATACCTGTGGCCATGGATGATACGGATGTGTTCCTCAGACAAGTCCGCAGACTCTTCGCAGAAAATGTCCACCAAGATGAAAAAATTCGGCTCATCGGTTTTCGACTGGGGCAACTCGAAGAATTGGACTCTCGTCAAACCACGCTGGACTTAATCGATGAATCAGAGTAATTTGTGCATCCGAGTGAGGGTATCCTTGAATCCAGTGAGGTTATCTGGAATAACGATGCCTTCTATCTCAGCATTCAGGGATAAGCCGTTTTCTTTCTTCGTTTTCCAAACCTCACTGTTGAACGATTCAATGTCTGAAGTTTTGGAATTCAAATCCTCATCGACGGACGGTAGATTGGGGAAGGAATCAACATCAACAGCGCTCGTTCCGTAGAGCGTCATTGAAATGTGATGGCAAAAGAAGGGACAAACTGGGCTGAATGCAGCGAGGAAATCACGTAGGATGTTGTGAATGGTCCAAGCAGCATGTTCATCTCCATCGTACAACCGAGATTTTGCCATTTCAAGCCAATGTGAAGGCAAAATCCCAGTTCCGAATGTCTTGAGTGCCTGAGTGGCAGTGTAAATGTCGAGGTTTTCCCAGGATGTTCGTACGCTTGCCATCATGGTTGCGAACTCAGATTGAATCCAACGATCTTCAATCGGATACGGTGCGGATGGTTCCTCATCTGGACAATCAAACTGGCTAGCAAATCGGGCGACATTGAATATCTTCGTGAGTACACCGAAGTACTTGGATTCTATTTCTTCTGGATTGATGTGGAAATCGTCACCAACTTGAGCTTCACAGGCCTTCCATAGTCGGAAACATTCGCTACCAATTTTGTTTGCTTTGAGACTGACAGAGCCATCTGGTCCTCGCACCTTCCATGAACCTGTTCGTCCTCCAGCTCCACATTCGAGAACACTATCTGCATCGATTCCATTTCCAAGCGATTTCGACATCTTCCTTCCCCACGGGTCCATGCCTAAACCATCGATCCATACATGCTTGAAACCTGGTTGCTCAAGCAAGAGCGCAGATTTGAGTAGAGTATAGTACAACCAAGTGCGAACGATCTCTTTTCCTTGAGGGCGTAAAGCCGTTGGGAACGCCTTTTCGAAAACCTCTGGTTGGTTGAGGTAGCCGCTGACGAACAGATTGGAGTTGGAAGAATCCATCCACGTATCGAAGACTTTCTCCTCACCACGGATTTGTCCCATTTGTTCTTTGAGGTCGGAATACAATCCAATATCTTCTCTTGTATCTCGCTGCAGCACTCTAGATCCTTCTGGTGGTGCATCCTTCCACGGCTGTACATAGGTTCCAGCTGGAGGAACGACGATGTGTTCCTCGTTTTCGGAGTACCAAATTGGAATTTCAGTGTGGTACCATCGCCGTCGTGATATTGGCCAATCGATGCTGATGTTGTCCATCCAGTCCAGCAAAAATTGCCGGTTACGGGGCGGGTGGAATTCAATCTGTTCGATCAAATCGAGCATCTTGTCTTGCATGTGTGTTTGGCGAACGTACCATTCCTTCAGGAGGATAATCTCGACTGGATTCTTTCCTCGTTCTGAAACGGGAACTTCCTGCTGTCGCTCTTCAATGGCATCGATGCTGCCTTCTAATTCCAACATCTCGATGGCTTTTGCACGGGCATCAAGAACGGATAATCCTTCAAGTGGGCCCGAGATTGAGGTCATGCATCCGTTCAAATCGATCGCTTGGAATGGTGCAAGGCCAAGTTCTCTGAAGACTGCGACGTCGTTCTGATCGCCGAAGGAACAAACCATCAGAATTCCACTTCCAAATTCGGACTTTACCGAGGGGTGTGTCTGAATTTCAACGGATTGCTCACGCCCAGATACTGGCATTGGAAGAATGGCTTTCTTACCGACAAGGTGTTGGTAACGCTGGTCATCTGGATGGACAACGACGACTCCACAAGCACAAATCAACTCCGGCCGAGTAGTTGAGATGATGAGGTCTTCACCATCTTCAGTCTTCCAACGAATGTCGACCAACTTTGTCATTCGACCAATTCGCTCTACTTCAGCATCAGCAATGGTCGTTCCTTCGACTGGATCGTAGATGTTGGGTCTCAAGTCTTCGACGATGTCTCCTTTCTTGAACAGTTCAATGAAAATTGATTGAGTTACCGAACGGTAATCCGGAGCGTCGGTGAGATACTCCGCAGCAAAATCGCACGATAAGCCAACACGAGCGGCTGTTTTTCTCATAGCTTGTGTGAACGTTTCGATGGTTTCACGACATAGATTGAGGAACTCTTCCCTATCGTACGTTTTCATCTTTCGCTTCGTGTTCTTTTCGACGGTGAATTCAATGTTGATTCCATTGCGGTCTACACCCCAAGGGAAGTACACTTCCTTTCCAAGTAATCGCTGAGAACGAGCAAGAACATCGATCATCGAATATTGAGCAACGGCGCCAATGTGCCACGTTCCTGATGGATAAGGAGGTGGTGTGTCAATCACAAAAATTGGTTTCCCACTCTCT
>JBMYJV010000014.1:0-15418 GCA_049594755.1 Candidatus Poseidoniaceae archaeon | reverse complement strand
AAGAGCGATGGAAGCTACGGAGGATGCCATGAATGGGATTATCTCGCACATCTGTACATCTGTAATGCAGACAATTCTTCAATTTGTGGAACTGAATTCATGCGCTGGATTACAACGTATGGACGTGAAGGGCGATGGTTAACAGATATTAGCCCGTATCTTTTCATGCTTGAAGACGACCAAGAGCGAAGATTCAGATACAAAGGTGCGAATAAAGGAGACCTCACTATCAAATTCTTGTTTTCAAATTGGGGAAGTGGTGAGCGAGCATTTGATGCCGAGTTTGGCTTCACTGGAGGACAATTCGATGGAACATACAATAATGAGAGTCGATATGTCCGAAGTCTGAATTTCACTGTTCCAAGTGAAACGACCAGAGTTGAGATTGTTGCAACCATCACGGGCCATGGTTTCCAGAAAGACGATGCGAATTGTGCTGAGTTCTGTGACCATCAACATCACTACTACATGGATTCACACCACACCTATGAGTGGCATCCAATCGTCTATTCGAGCACTGGCTGTGAAAACGAAGTCAGCAATGGAGTCGTTGCCAATCAATTCGGTTCATGGCCGTTTGGAAGAGCCGGATGGTGTGCTGGTCAAGATGTCAAACAATGGAGTTTCGATATCACTTCTTGGGTTGACATGAATGGCCAGAACAACGAATTGACCTATCGAGGTCTCTTCAATGGGCAGGAGTACAACCCCACTGGTGAATCGAGCAAAGGTGGACGAAACATCGTCGCTGAGATATGGGTTGTCTTTTACACCAACTCAACCGCTTGACGTGGTGGTTGACTGATCGTCTCAGGTGCGTTAACGAGAGCGTCTGGTGTTTCAAGTAACTCATAATCGCTGTCGCGTCGTTTCGGGATGAATCCTGCACGTTGAATCGAAAGTTGTAATTCGTATTCCGTTGCACTGAATTTTGTCGTTCCTGAGGCGGAGACCACGTTCTCTTCCATCATGGTTGATCCTGCATCATCAGCACCTGCAAGCAAAGCCATCTGTGCAATTCCCATCCCCATCGTTGGCCATGATGCCTGGATGTGGTCCACATTGTCCAAGAACAAACGAGAAATCGCAACATGGCGCAAGTATTCCGTCGAACCAGCGCCACGTTCAAACTTGTTTTGGCCACGATTTCTTTTTCCGAAGGTGTTGGTTTCCAATTGTACAGGCCATGCAATAAACGATGTGAAGCCAGGTAACCCAAGCGAACGGATTTCTTCTTGTTGTTCTCGGATTCGGTGGAGATGTTGAACACGGTCTACGTTTGTTTCACCAAAACCAATAACATTGGTTGCGCTTGTTGTTAATCCAAGAAGTTGGGCTTCTTTCATGACCCGCAACCAGTTGTCAGGATGTCCCTTTTTTGGAGATACATCCTTTCGTACAGCCTCAACAAGCATCTCGGCCCCACCTCCGGGTAGGCCATGCATTCCAGCATCCTTGAGTTGCTTCAATACTGTTTGTGTTGACAATTGAGTGACTTCAGAAATTCCTTCTATTTCTATTGGGGAAAAGCAATCCAAATCTATCGTTGGATGGCGTTCTCGCAGCGCTTTGATGAGATCGATGTACCAGTCGAATTCAAGATCAGGGTTCACACCACCTTGCATCAAAATACGTGAACCACCGATTGCCTCAAGTTCGTAAATTCGGTCATGAATTTCATCGTAAGATTGAGTGTATGTTTCCTCATGGCCAGGTGGGCGATAAAAGGAACAAAATTGGCAGTTAATCGTGCAGACGTTGGTATAATTTATGTTCCGATCTACGAGGTAGGTGACTACATTGGTAGGATTGTGTAGGCATCTCCGATGATGAGCAGCTGCCATCAATTGGTGAAGAGGAGCATCGTTGTAGAGTTCAACTGCTTCCTCCACCGTCAACCGAAACGTTACATTCGAAGATAAAATCCTTTGCAGCGTATCTTGCCAAGCCATAAGGCCACCTCAAAGACTGCCAACAATTCGTTCAATATCATCAATTGTTTTTGGACAGGAATTGGTCAAGACATCAGGATCTCCATTCGTGACGAGGACATCATCTTCAATGCGGATCCCAATATTTGCATATCGCTCCGGACAATCGACATCAGGACGCCAAGCTCCAAAGTACAATCCGGGTTCTACGGTCAAGACCATTCCTTCTTCGAGTAAACGTGGCGTACCATCTGGCTTGTAGGTACCCACATCATGTACATCCAATCCTAGCCAATGTCCCGTATTGTGCATGTACCACTTGCGTAGGTCACCAGTTTCAACATCAAGTGCTTCATCCAGCGTTTGGGTAATTACTCCAAGACGAATCAATCCTTCAGCCAGCGCTTTTCGAGCAACTTCGTGTGGCATGTTGTATGGATTACCTATCCGACAAGCGTCGATCGCTTTCTCTTGAGCATCAAGAACGATTTCGTAAATTTCTTTTTGTGCATCTGAAAAAGTCCCTCCAATAGGCCAGGAGCGTGTAATATCTGCTGCGTAACCTTGGTACTCCGCACCAGCATCAATCAGAATAATTTCATCGGATTGACATGGTGAATTATTGACGGTGTAATGAAGAATGGTTGCATTTTCACCGCATCCAACGATGGATGGATAAGCCCAACCACTCGTACCTCCATAAACGAAGAATCCCTCTATGATGGATTGGATTTGGAATTCATGTATTCCGTCTTTGCTTGCTGCCATTGCCAATTCGTGTGCTTTCGATGAGACTTCTGCAGCATATCGCATCTGTTGAATCTCCTCATCGGATTTGCGCAAACGCATCTCTGCGATGCGACGGCTTGGATCTTCGACGCTGATCGGCCCAGAGCCAAAGTGTTGGCGCTTTCGATCACGCTTCTCAACCGCAGACATAACGATAGAATCGATGCGAGGGTCGATACCCGGACGAACATGGACACGCACCGATGATTCCAGAAGGTGCTCAAGGTGAGAACACATATCATGAGAAGAATCTGCACGATCGATTGGCCAATCTCGTAATGCACCTTCAGTACCAGGACGTCGCCCTTCCCAAATTTCCATCAGTGTATCTTTTGGTTGAACAAAAAGATGTGAAATCCATTCACCATCATCATGGTAAAACATCAACGTGGCTTCTGGATCAGTCCAGCCACACATGTACATCATGTCACTTGAGGAACGGTACGGATAATGCACATCGTTGCTTCTCGTTGCTTCAGGTAAAGAGGAGACGATGATGAGATCATCGACATCGAGTTGCGAGAGCAATCGAGCTTGTCGTTCTCGATAGACCTCCTTCGATAGAGTAGGTGGTTTCTCTGGCAACGTCCCGTATGCCTCTTCGAACATTGTGCTCATGGTATATTGCAAACGTCACAGTTCTTTAATCAATTCTTTGGGCCTTTGCCCCGTTCAGACCATTTTGCAAAGCCTGTGTTTGACTCAGATTGTTTACGTTGACGCATGTAAACAACTACAGCGATTGAGAAAATGAAAAGAAGAGAAACTGTTGAAGCTAGAATCGAACCAGAATTCGATTCAAAATCGATTTCATCCTGTAGGATAACTTGGAAGGATAATTCTGAGGATTGTCCGTCATCATCTGTAACTTGAACCATTATTTCACGATAATTGGTCTGTTGAAGGTCATCTGATGCGAGGAAAGACTTGCCACTGAGAAGTGTTTTTCCATCGACGTACCACGTATATTCGAGAGTGTCTTGATCATTGGACGTATCGAATGTTGTATTCGCACTAAATGTCCAGTTGCCAGAGGCTGGAATGGTAACGGTTGACCCGTTTTCTACAAGAAAACCATCGAATCGGATTTCGATAATCGGAACAACATTGCTCACGCTTACGTTATGAATTACCGTAACCAAATGACCTCCAATGTCACGAACCAGGGCATTGACACGGTATTCTCCTGCTTTTGTCGGTTTGAAGTACAAACGATTGTCCTCAAGAATCTCGGATTCCAAAACGGCACGAGGCATACCGTCTGGTTCAGTGATGCTCCACGTGATGGTATACGCAGATCCTTCGTATCCGTCATCTACATCGATATCAACCAGGATTGGTTGAGATTCAATGACCTCATCGATGGCCGTCAGATTCACAATAGGTTTGGATTGATCAACGACAATATACTGTGTAATGTTGTTCGATAACGTGAGATAAAGATCTTGAATTTGTACCTGCAACAGATAATACCCATCTTGAATCGATTGTGCATCTGCATCAACCTCGATTTCAAGTAGATTGTCTAATGTAACATCTGTGCTTTCCAGACTTGTATAAGATTCCGAACATATGCCGAATGGTGCGGGACAAATCCGAACGTTTGAGAGAATCAGTCCATTTGCATCGAATGACTCGATCTGTGTTGGTGGCAGCAAAAAATTGAATGACAAATCAAGTAAATTGTCATTGAAAATCTTCGTTGAATACATTTGGCTGCTACTGGCGTCTAATGCATGCCTCAATACCGGGCGATGGTGCTCATCGCCACTAAACACAATCAAACCAAATGAAATCAAATCTGTCTGTTCAAGCAACGATATTTCGATGTAACAAGTACAATCGATTGATTCCATATTGAATGAATGTTCCCAAGACCACATTGTCAAATCCGTACCAGATTCAGTGTAGGGTATAACTCGATCAAGATAAGGACTTGAAGTTATGAGAGACCATTGCTCAGGTTGGGAAATATTCCAAACAGTGATTTCGACTGATGTAAGAGAAACGGTTGAATCACCAGATAGATTCAAGATCGATACTGTGTGTATTCCATCGGGTTGGTCGAATGAAATTTCAGGTTGCATCGTAGCGTCGGTTGCAGTTGCCGTAAAGGAAAGGACATTGGAAATCAAACACAAAACGAGCAAATGAGCTGTGTTGGTCTTTCCGAACATACTTCACTGACCTTCAAATGGATCGCACAATTCACCTTGACCTGGGAAACTGATTGGGTTTCGTGGGTTTGTATCCCACTTAAACTCACAGTAATTTGTGTGGCCGTCCCCATCACTGTCCACAAGCCGATCTGCTCCATCAAATGGGTCGAATTCGAAGTGGAACTCCCAACCGGTAGCCATTCCATCATCATCGTGATCCATGTAGTAAACTTCTGGACCGTCCTCCCAAGCGTCACCATCTGTGTCGTTGGTAACAGGGTTTGTACCGTTTTGTAGTTCCTCAAAATTGGTGTAATTCTCAAGGTTGTTGTAGAATTTCATTCCATCTGGTGTATCAGGATCAATATTGCACTCAGCGTTGGTCGGGTCGTTGTATCCTGGACAGTATTTCTTAATCAAGCCTGTTCGGTTAAGACCATCTGAATCGGGATCTTCCTCTCCATCATTGATTCCATCAAGGTCACTATCAGGCATTGAGGGGTCCATAACACCACGTGCGCCATATGCATTGATGGTCGCATTGTCAACGAGATTGTTGTTGATTGCTTCATAGGAGTACTGCACTTCCCATCCATCAGGTAGTTGATCACCATCGGTATCGTCATCCACCGGGTTTGTATTCCAGTTTGTTGGGGATTCAGCACCGTTCGGCAGCGTATCGTTGTCGATGTCGTACGTATCGTCCTTTAGCGAGTTGAGAGAGGGGTCAAGAGCCCAACGACCTTTACATCCATCGCACAGTGGGTTTCCAGGCATATCAAATCCTGATAGATTCATTTCGTAGACCTCGTACTTCTTCTGCAACTCAAAACCGCCGAGCCAATTGATCCAGACATAGCCTCCTGGTTCCATGAGGCAGCTGTTGGATGTACTTTCAGTGCACCCGGGTCGATCCCAATTTGAAATCGCAACCCAGAGGGAATGAGAATTTGTGTTTTCTTCGGTAGATTTGACTTGCATTTCCCATCCATCAAGCATGCCGTCAGCATCTGTGTCGTTGATCAACGGATTGGTTTCGTGTTGAAACGGTCGTGGGATAAACAGAATTTCGTTACCGTCGATTAGGCCATCGCTATCCGTATCCGAGTTGTTGGCATGCGTGACGAAGTTATCTGCACCGGCGATTACCTCTTCACCATCTTCGAGTCCGTCGTTGTCTGTGTCAAACATACAAGCCGACGTGAAGTATTGTTCACCGTTGAAAATGTAGCCAAGTACAGCCTCTTGTTGGTCACTTTCACCATCTCCATCTGTATCAACATTGGAAGCGTTCGATCCTTGCCCATCGCAAGCAGATGAGAACTCAACAAAGTCCGAAAGGCCATCCGCGTCGGTATCTGCAAGACCGGGGTCTGAAACAACCCACGTCAATTGCACACCGCGGTTGACAACCAGAATCTCCCAGCCACCGACTTCGATTCCGTCGAGGAGGCCATCAAGGTCCGTATCTCCATGTGTGGGATCTGTTGAGCGACCAACGGCATTGCCGTTGTCGTCAAATCGAGCTTCATATTCCATCAAATTGGTGAATCGTTCGGATTCCTCAACGATGTTCATCCAGACGAACAATCGAGTTTCAACTTGATCACCTGGTGCTACGTTGATGTGGTAGACGTAGCCATCAACAGGAGCAACGAGATAGACGGTTTGCTTGTTTCCACCACCGAGCGTATATTGACCTCGTGCAACAGTTGAATTTGCCGTAACATAGTCGCCTTTTTGTACGTAGACATCGACGACCGTCGTCGTTAGTTCAAGTTCGTCGAATACGACGTCACCATCGCCATCAGAATCCCATCCATCGAAATCGATGTCATCGTTTGCATTGCTAGCATTGCGTGGATTGAGTGGATATTCGAGCGTCGTTCGGTTGTATTGACTGGCTTCCCAACCATCAGGCATGCCGTCTTGGTCAGTATCTTCAGTCCAAGGTGATGTGAAGGAGGGGAGTCCGTTGACAAGATCGAATTTGAGGGCGACTTGATACTCTTCAAGATTGTTGAGTCCGTCTTCATCCCAGTCGTTGTATCCGTCCGATGCATTGGATGGGCTGAGGAGTTCAGAAACGGCTTTTTGCGGATTCGAAGCACCAAATGGGTGGTTGTCCTTGAACGAGAAACAATACTCGAATCCGTCTGGCATTCCGTCACCATCCGTGTCCCAATCACTCGGGCCATTGAGATAGCCATCTCCGTCCATGTCCGACAAGAACCACGAGGCACTCACTTCATCGGCAAATGGAGCAGCGGTTGGAAGACGTTGTGAGGGAGGCGTGATGACAGGTTCACCGCAGTTTGAACCGAGCTGGAAGTCAAGAATCATGTTGGCGTTGTTGACTTCAAGAATGTCAGGGAGCATATCGTTGTCGGAATCCTTTGCAGCAGGATTCGTGCCGTACTCTTCTTCCTGGAAGTTCAAAAGACCGTCATCATCGAAATCCAAGACTTGGTCACAGGAGTGGCGGCCAAGTGGGCTTTCCAATTCTTCCCAAGTTGGTGCGCCTTCAAATGCTTCAAGGATATCCGATAGTGTTTGCTCGAGTGGCCCGTTGAGAAGTGAACAATCCCAGTTTCCAGAAAGAGGATTGAACAGAGTTACCGTTCCGTCTGGTGATGAGACGTTCATTGTGTAAATTGACTCCCAACGGTCGTTCAAACCATCGTTGTCTGTATCTGCTCGCTGAGGGTCGGTTCCCAATTCAGCTTCTTGCTCATTGGTGAGACCATCGTTGTCAGGGTCACCGTACTTTCCTTGGGTTGGGTCCGGCCATGAATCGCTTTCATTGCTTACTTCTGCACCATCGGCCTGATTTGTTGAACCAGACTCTTCCTCAGCTTCTTCAGCTTCACCACTGTCGAGTGGGTTGAGGCCGTGAGCAACTTCCCATCCATCACTCATGCCGTCATTGTCGGTATCGGGATCGTCTTTCAGCGTACCGTATTGTGACTCTTCGAGAACATCAGGCAAGCCATCTCCATCGGTGTCGATTGCATCGCCGGAGGAGATTTCGATTTGAGGCGTTATTTCTTCTTCGGCTGCGCTATCGAAATCTCCAACGCCCGATGAGGTTTGATAGAACCCACTGATACCAACAAAGAGAGATCCAAAAATGAGGGTTGAGATGATTGCTGCGTACGCCATTTGGTTATGATTAAGTGACATAGGTTGTAGCCTCCGCGTCTTGACTACTCTGTCGACGACATGGTTCGGTTATGAACCTTGACCTTGTTTGCTCAAAAAATTGAACGCAAATACGGAGACAATCACTGATTTTCATAGTCGAGCAAGGATTGAATTTGAACGACAAAAGTATCATTCTCTTTTCGTAACGATAATCGATAGGCCCGACCATGGGCACGTTCCCACATTCCACACAACAATCCAATCGTAAATGGTAGTTGACTTTGCATAGGAATTGTTAGTTCCAATGCATAGTCCGATGTGTTGTAGCTCGTAACGTGAGCATTACCCCATCCACGTTCACAAATGTAATTCTCGATGTATGCAGTCCAACTCGATTCGTCAATAATGTAGACAGGTTGTTCACTTTTGAGAAACATGTCAGAGATCGATTGTATGATTGCTCGCAAGAGATACTCGAACGAATCGAGTTTACATGAATGTGCATCGAACCACTGAACATCTTGTTGAGAGGTATATGGCAAACATCCGAGGAGAAAGCGATCCATCGATTCGATTGGAATCAAGGCGACGCGCTCACCCTCAAACTTTAACCCAGTTTGGGAGTGTTGGTTAACTATTAACAATGAATCCGTAGTTTTCACATTATCCTCCCGGGACCAAGGTAGAGGTATGAGAGGCTTTGGATGAGGCAGATCAGGCGAAGATTCGGTTTCAATTTGCACAGTTTGAGGCCTCGGTTCAACCCATCGCACCTTGAATCGCTGATTATGATACGCCTCGAGGAGGTACTGAGCTAAGGCTACAGACAGTAAAGGGTGAGCGCTATCATAGACCTTTTGCTTCTCGAGTTGGAATGTACCCCAACCGAGTTCTGACCCGATACGTTCTGATTCTTTGTTAAATTTCTTTTTCCGAAACAGACCACCAACTTTACGCATTGGGTTCTTGAACTCCAAAGAATCAACAACACCATTGATGAATGTGCGACTTAGAGGGTGATCGATGACGGTTTCGAACCGATTCCACCACGAGTGGAATTCGTGCTGTTTCCAAAGAACGACTTCACCGAACAATGGATGGATGAGTTGGCCGCGTTTTGGATCGATGTTCAAAGAGACGGTTGATTCGATGACCTTCACATCCCTTCGTAGGCGGGGATTGATTCAGAATCAAAGCAGTATTGAACATGTTGGAAATCGGATTTCAAGTGCTGAACGTCATGACGGACCTGCTCAGGTGCTTCCTGCTTCAGCAAGACTCGTGCATAGAGCGATGCAACCTCCGCCATTTCATTAACGCCCATGCCGACACGGGTCAATTCTTGAACGCCAAGACGAAGTCCAGATGGGGACATCGCCTTGGTATCGCCGGGAAGCATATTCATGTTCGTGATTATGCCTGCTTCCTCAAGTTGACGTGCAGCGATCGCACCTGCTCCTGAATCGGTTTCGCCATGTCGTGTGAGAACTTGATGCGATGCCGTGTAACCTCTTGACTCGGCAAGAACATCAAATCCTTCTGAAGCAAGTGACTCAGCGAAGGCCTTTGCATTCCGGACGATGTCACTCGCATAGGCTTGACCAAACGCCTCAAATTCAGCAAGTGCTACGACCTTTCCTGCAACGTGATGCAAATGATAAGAAGAGCACACTCCGGGGAACATGGCATTGTTGAGGCGTCGATGGAACGACGCATCTTCGCTGGATGATAGAAGAAATCCCCCTTGAGGGCCAGGGAAGGTTTTGTGTGACGAACCAGTCATGATATCAGCACCTTCACGCAACGGGTCTTGGAAGACTCCACCAGCAATAAGGCCGAGGACATGCGCACCGTCGTACATCACTGTTGATTCGACTTCATGTGCTGCATCGGCTAGTTCTTTCAACGGGGTAGGGAACAGAAACACCGATTGCCCCACAAGTGTAATTCGAGGCTTTACCTCTCGAATGAGAGCACATGATGCATCGACATCGGGCTCCATGCGCTCTTCGTCCCATGGGTACGTGGAAACGTTGAGGTCACGCAATCCTACAGCACCCATTCGAGCATGCGAAATATGTCCGCCATCGGCGGTTGAAACGGCTGTGATTGCATCACCCGGTTTTGCAAGAGCTTTCAATGCACCAATGTTGGAAACGGTCCCAGAGGTTGATTGAATGTTGGCAAAATTTGCTTGAAAGACTTTTTTCGCAAGGTTGATTCCAATGTCCTCGATTGTGTCGAAATCATCGCAGCCTTGGTAGTACCTCTTACCGGGCAACCCTTCTGCATATCTCCCATGTAGATCGGAATTTATTGCCCGCTTAACATTGGGAGATATGATGTTTTCAGAGGCGATCATACCGAGACCGTGCCCGTACAATCGCGCACTTTTCGCAGATGCATCGAGGACTGCGTTTACAGAATCACGTGGAGAGAGATTTCCCATGCAACACGCTAGGCAACGAGGTTCATGAATTCTGTGAAACGACCAACAGGAATTCAACGTTGGCTTGGCCTTCTTGGCCCAGAGTATGTGGAGCGTTCGCTTGCGATGGTATGTGTCGGAACATTGCGATCGGAGAGGTTCAGGTCAGAAACAGGCGTTCGACTCGGACCGATGCTTGTTGAGCGATTGAGTGCTGTGGTCTTTTTCTGGACCATTGCCTGTCGACCTCGATAGGCAACAGGACCAATCAATCGTTCGAGAGCGGGCGTGTCTGAACCTTCTTCTTTTGGCCTTTTCAGCCACCATCCTGATGAAAGAATGGAAAGTTTACCTGGTCGATTTTTGGAGATTGAAAGAGCATTTCGCTTCAATCGTGATCGAATTGTTTTGTCGGAATCCTTGGGTAAACGCTCTGTCAACCACCCTGGAAGGCCTATGTCCAAAACAACACCGTTAACTGTCACGAGGATACCAGAAAGTAAGAGATGTGTTCCTACTGGAATGTTATCTCGACTTGGTTTCACCTTCGAACGTTTCATCATTTTTGCATACTGAACCAAGGAGCGTTGATCACGGTGTTTGATTTGTTTGCGCTGCTGACGATTGAACCGGTGTATTCCAAACTGAAGGACGAACAACGTTACAGTGGCAACTGCGCCTTCGGCAGCTCCGTAAACGGAATCCAGCCCAATCCCTGCAACAATAAACATCATTGGAAGCAGGAAGAATTGGAGAATTCGGTGAACCAGCGAAGATGAATAACGCGGGGTCATACCTCTTCGAACGGCTTCGTGATTGACAATCATAACATTGGCGTTAATGGCTTCGTCAATTCCACCTTTTGTGGCTAAGCCTGCTACTGGATTGACTGGAGCATCATCGAGCCAACGTCGCAAGGACTTTCCTTTTTCGAGAACCAACGAAACCTCGATGTCTTCAGTATCTGCTTCGTGACCAAGTATGACAGAGAGTGCCTTAACGCGAGGGTCGTTGACATCGCTTTCACGCAGTTCCTTGTAGATCGATAGAGCTTGGTGCCAATCGCCCCGGTCGAGCAGACACAGCGCTGCTGCAATCCGAGGTCGAACCCCGAGCGGATCTTGCTTGACTGATTCCAAAGCCAATTCCAACGCTTCTTCGTGTTTCCTTTGCATACGTAGCGTAGCAACATTGGAAATCGATGAGACCAGTGAGATTCGGTCCTTGTGCTGTGTGGCTTCTTTGGAAAACGTTGGCGACCAATATCGAAGCATCCGCATCTTTTCGTTTAGGTGATCGATGGTCGAGTTGTTCTCCCAATCCCATAAGTCATCCTCATCAACGCTACCATGCCATGGATCTATCCATTCACAGATGAATGCGAGAAGCTCAGGCTCATCGTATCCTTCAGGTTGTTGCAAGCCACGTAATGCACCTCTTGCTGCATCCAGTCGACGAGTCGCAATGTAGCCGGTAGCGATTAACATCCTTGCCTCGTCATCATCACCACCTGATTGGGCGAGAACTTTCTTTGCTTCTTCGATGGCTTTCGGCCACAATCCACGGATGGCACAGGACCACATTTTAGCACGTGCTTTTTCGTGGCGGACCAAGGATTGGTCACCTTCAATTGATTGTTTTTGGAAACGAATGAGAGCGTCAAGGTCTTCCTGAAGAGCAGCATCATCGATGTATTCACGCATCCAATCGCCACCAGCCATCATGACAGCACCTTCACGTCGCTCTTCTGGATCCAAATCAAAGCGAATCTGGCGAAGAGGCGACAATCGTGCTATCGACAACAACCAAGTGAAGAGGAAAACAGCGTTGCCAACTGCAATAAACATCCAAGTAGCGAGCAATCGCATTTCTTCATTAAAACCTCGAGTTTCCAAGTCGGAAGTAAATGGCATGAGGTCGCCAAATTCCTTGTAACAAACAAGAAGGAGAAGAAGAACAGTATAACCAGAAAATCCAGCAAATGCAAATGAAATTTGACGGCCTTGTGCAGCTTCTTCTGTTCGAATTTCACGCGGTGTGTCGAGTGTTACGCCAAACATTCCGCCGAATGTCTGCCCTCCGAGGATCAAGTTTCTTGTGAGTTCAAAAATGAATGCTAGACCGACAATCGCAATGTTCAATGAAAGATAGAAGGAGAGGAACTGTGGCATGGATTTGATGAATTCCCAATGGAACAAAAACTCGGAAATAAGATCGATCCGTACATAGATGGAGTGACCAATGATTCCTCCAAAATTCAGAATCTCTTCACTGTTGTCCGGACTATTGTAAAGGACGTGAAAAACGGTAACAATCCCGTTCAATGCCGTGATTGGCATCGTAATCAAAAACAAGACAAGGAGCAGTGAAAACAAGCGGTTGACAAAGGAAGGTTTGTCAGGGTCGATTGGATTCTTTCGACCGTTTGCAGTTCTCCACTTGTTCACGAGGAGCATGTTCCAGGAGGCACCCATAATGCGGCCGTATGCAAGAATCGTTGGTGCCATAAAGACCAACATGGTAATCGCTAACCAGACAGGAGTGATTGTTCCGTCATTTTGGTTCATGCCATAAAAGAGCGCAATCAACGTAGCAAACAGGAGTATGGAGAGCGTGAGTATACGGCGAACACCGACACCAATCGAAGTCGTACCTATTCTTGTATCACCTTTACCTGCCAACTGAGCGTTCATGGTTTCCCAAGGAGAGATGAGAATAGGAATAAGGACAAACAAACCGATGATCCACAAATTGGGCTCGAAGTAAACCTCGGGCTGGAAGATAAGTTCAGAAATCAAAAGGAGAACACCAAGCATTCCCATCATGTAAAGTCCGACACCAAAGGCCACACGGCCTTGTTGTAGGATCTCCCGAGCATCATCAACGGTTCGCGTTAATCGGTGAACTTCGTACAAATTATCGTCAATCTCGAATGCGACTTGTAGCGCAGAGAGTTGTCTGGGAACGAAAAATTTCCACAATAGTGCTGCAACAAATAAAGCAGTCAAGAGAGGATAGAGATAGGCAACATCAAAATCTGTTGGCTTTGCAACCGTTGATGCTGAAACTTGTGGAAGGAGACCCAAGGTAACAAGGACACTGCCCAGCAATACCTTCCGCATGGTACGAACCCTGTGATTCTTCATCATGAATACTTCGCCGTCGTTCATCACGCATTGCGGTGTCTTCGCAGAAACGCATCGATGCGGTCAAATGCTGTGTGGAGAGTCGGAACATCCGGCAAGAAAACGAGTCGCACGTGACCTCTTCCTTTGTCCTGACTAAACCCAGAACCGTGGACGAGCAAAACATGTTCCTCATGGAGCAATTGGAGGACAAACTGCTTGTCGTTTTGTTTCCATTGCTCATCCGTTAGTCGAACGAACATGTAGAATGCACCCTCAGGTGTTTCAACTTCAAGCCCTTCGATTTCTGAAATCCTATGGAGACAGACATCTCGACGTTCTTGCACAATTTTGGAGTATTCCATCATCCAAGAGCGGTCTTCGAGCAATCCTGCCAAGAATCCTAGTTGTGCTGGCGTGGATGCACAAAGACGCGAGCGAAGGATTCGTTCAACACCATCTCGGACTGAGGTCAAAACAGAGGCGGGGTCGTGAATTGCCATGTACCCAATCCTCCATCCGGGAGCATAGTAGACCTTTGAGACACCGTTCATTGTTACAACTGGAATTGAATCAGATCGACTCGCCGCACTTACTTGACGGTTGGAAAAATCAAGACCATCATAAATTTCATCGGCGACGAGGATACAATTTGGCCACGGTTTCAGAATCTGCAACAACCGATCAATTTCTTCCTGACCGACCACTGCACCTGTTGGGTTGTTTGGATTGATCAAAACGAACAGTCGCACATCATCGTTCATTTTTGACTCAATGTCATCAAAATCAAGCGACCATCCATCATCGGAATTTAATCGATATTCGATTGTTTCAGCACCGTACATTTGCGGATACGCCATGTAAGGAGGGTAGTGTGGACCAGGTGCGAGGACTTGACTACCTTCATCCAAGGTCGCTTGAAAGAGGACTTGTAGTGCCTCAGTTACACCATGGCAGACGTACACATCGTCCGCTGAAGCAGGCCAACCCTTTGTCCGTTCATCGTCCGCAATTGCAGTACGCAACTCTGGCAAACCATAGGATGGCGAGTAACCATTCCTTCCATCTTTCAAAGCTTTGGCGAAGGCTTCGACCATGTGTGAAGGGGTTGGCAATCCAGGGTACGCGATTGGGTCACCGATGTTGAGTTTGATAATGGAGTGACCTTGTGCTTCGAGTTCAGTAGCAGGAACAACCACATCGCGGATGGCGTACTCGATGTTAAGAGCACGATCTGTTGCGCTAATGTGTTGCATGGAATCACTTCACTCAAGGTTGGAAGGGTCAACTCCACCCATTCTACAGATGTGTTGGAACTCGTTTTCTTGGACTGGCTGAATCGAAAGTCGTTGTCCTCTTCGTATCAACAACATATCCGCAAGTGCTTCTTCTTGACGAACAGCATCCAATGAGACCATGTTTTCAAGTTCACATACAGGCTCAATATCGACCATGAACCATCGAGGGTTTTCGGGGGTTGACTTCTCATCAAAGTATTTTGAGGACGAGTCCCAAGACGTGAAGTCACCGTACCCTTCGTTGCAAACTTTGGCGATCCCTGCTACATGCGGTGGTTTGCAATTTGAATGGTAGTAGAGGATCAAATCTCCAACCTTCATATCGTCACGCATCATGTTCCTAGCCTGATAGTTGCGAACACCATCCCAATGGGTCTTGCCATCTGCAACAAGTTGTGCATAGGGATAGACATCGAGTTCCGACTTCATTAACCAATACTTGACCATGTTTGTTGGTAGGAATACAGGTCTTATCCCTTTGCTTGGCTTCACCACGCTTCTTTGTTCCTCGAATCATGGATGAGAACTGCTTCCAAAACGTCCG
>JBMYJV010000013.1:9959-15431 GCA_049594755.1 Candidatus Poseidoniaceae archaeon | reverse complement strand
AATCGAAGGATGCGATTATTCATCAACTGAAAATTTGAGCTCGGAATGCCAAGTCCCTGTTATTGCCGAAATTGGGCCGTATTACAGCGACGGAGATGTTGATGCCACGACACCTGCGAATCGTTTGGGTCGCATGCTCATTGAGAATTATGTTCCACATGGGTACGGAGTTGCTCAGGTCTCGGTGTTTGGAACCGGTGAATCAAACCACTGCATGGATTTGATGGGCACCGATGAGCAACGTGGTATCGATGCTGCTGTGACATGGCTCGGCACCCAATCATGGTCAAATGGCAAGGTTGGAATTATCGGAAAATCCTACGACGGTTCTACCCCATGGCAAGCAGCAACATTTGGAAACCCACATCTTGCAACAATCGTACCTATGTCAGGGCTCATCGGCGTTCATGAATTGATGTGGAGAAACGGTAGCATGGAGGCTCGAGGCATGATCATGCATAACGGCGTCTATGGTTCGTTTGGAATCGATGGTGATACCGAAGACAGCCACACACTTTGTGAGGGCTACATTGAGGGTTACGTGAACGGTCCAGCCGCTTACTTGAGCGGAGGTATGGTTGATTATGCAGGCAACACGTATTGGACAGAGCGATCGTTCCTCGACCGTGTTCTTCAGAATTACAATGGGTCCGTGTATCTGATTCAAGGCATGCAAGATTGGAACGTAGACCCGCACATGTCGTTCCCTGTCCACCAGCAAGTTGCTGATGCTGGCATTGAAATCAAGACGCTTGCAGGACAATGGGCTCACGATTATCCTGACCGGGTTGAAGGACATTCTTCACAAGGAGAAGGACGAGGAGCAGAAGCCTATCCATACACACTTCGCTGGGATTGGGCCGATGAAATGCTGTACTGGTTTGATTGGTACCTCAAAGGCGAAGGCCGAGCACCAACGCTTGGAGTAGAAATGCAAGACAATCGAGGGGGATGGCGATTTGAACAGACCTATCCTCCAATGGATGTTGAGAACCTCGTTCTGACAGGAAGCGAGCTCGCACCGACAGGTTCAACGGTTTCAGCAACGAGTTCAGTCACATTGAGTTATGGACCGTTCGACAAAGAAACTCGAATCATAGGAATGCCAACCTTCCACATTGACGCAACTCCGGGATTAACAGGAGGCCATCTTTTCATTGAAATGACGGACGGAACGGGAATGCATCTTGGCCATGCAGTCATGGATCTTCGCTACCATGCTGGTGGAAGAGATGGTCAGGAAGTGCTTGTTCCGTTTTCTTCCGTTACAGCAATGATGGAATTCATGCCGATGGATGTTGTTCTCCAGGAAGGAGAAGGCATCATTCTCCAAGTCACTCAGACTGGGGAAGATTACGTACCCTCTCCAGCTGCTTCAGGAGCAGTAACAATAGATTGGTCTCAGAGCACGCTTACGTTGCCACTCATTGAGCGAAGTTGTGACGATCTCTTCCAAGCACCAATGCTCGATTACTCCTCTGATGGCGGACGCCAATGCTAGGTTCAGAACAACGACAGAATGTCGCTGAATACGTTTTTTGCATCACCTGAAGAACGTTCAACCAATCGACGTACAATCAATTCAGGCGTTGAACGTGCAAGACAATTCCGCTTTGGAGTACGGTCAACGATCAATTCGAGATGTTCATCCAGACCATTGGCCTCGATTCCATCGATGCGTAAATCATCGCTTCCATACGCATCAAGGATGGCAGGCGCGAGATGCGTGACCAACACCATGCTCGAATCGGATTGCTGCTGTGCGGCTCGCAACATTCCTGCGATGATACGTGCGCCTGCACCGGGTTCTGTGATGGCTTCAAGCTCATCTGCGAGGATGAGTTTGGGTTGGTCGTTGCTGACAACATTGGCAAGGTCGACCAACGTTGTCTCAAGCGCACCAGCACTCTGTGTTCCGCTTGATTTTGCGAGAACGTGAAGAGCTTCAACACGGCCAACAAAAGCATGCTTAGCAGGGACAGGGAGGCCCATGTGCGCAAGAATCGTGACATGGGCAACCAATTCCAGAAGCGTTGTTTTACCACCACTGTTCGCACCGGTAAGAAGAGCAATGGGTTGTTGATCTCCTTTCGGTGCAGCCCGGCCGAGGCCGTAATTCACCGGTTGAACATCACCGTCGATGAAGAGGTGACGACCGTCTTCAAACCAAATGCCGTGATGAACCAATTCTGGAAGTTCGGCGTTGTGATGCATAGCCCAAGAAGCAATGCTGTACCACATATCATGCTCAACGAGCCTTTGGATAGCGGTCTCGCACAATGGTTTGAGGTCTGCAAGTTTTGTGGCGAGACGGAGGAGATGGTCGTTCCTGCTGTCGTTGATTCGACGCTCAAGTTCATCGTTGATTTTGTCAAGAACAGAACGATTGAATTTAACAGGCCAATTTGAGGCGTAGAGGTCGAATGGTGCTTGCAGTCCACTTGCTTCAAGATATGCTGAAAGTTCACTTCGACCTTGTTCAAGAATGTCCGTGATGACGTCTTCGGTTGCCGAGGCAAGTTTTCGTTGGAAGGTCGCAGCATCGGCCAACGCTGCAAGCATGTCGGAGCCCGTGAGGTCAAGTGATGCGGTCTCCATTCCTGCTGAAATTCGTTGGTTGAGATCTTCTTCCATTTGCTTCGCCATATTCCAAAGTCCGTCACGGATTTCTTCCATCGCTTCAACGTCACCAGAATCACTCATCATCGCGAAGACGCTGGCCAATTGCTCGAGCCCGTCCGTTTCTGAAAAGATGGTCTTGAGTGTTGGGTGAACGTCCCCATTGCCTTCATTCTTCCACTGCATCAAATCGAGAAGCACCTTCAGGGCCTTTCGGTTGTTGGTGAACCAATCGAGTGTGAATTCGGGGACCATGACGTCTGTTCGTCCTGCTTCTGGAAGCACCAGCCATCCGGGAGGCAACTCTTCTGGCCCATGACGTCCAACCCAGGTCACGGATTTGAAGACGGTGTAATCCTTCCACGTCTCTTGAGCACTCGGTGTCAGGATACGAACGTAGGAAGCCCACTCTGGGTGCTCCTGTTGGCTAACAATGACCCGTTCGTAGCGTTGATTTGGACGTCGGGTGTAACTCAAATCTTTGAACAGGGAACGAAGGTGAGCAAATGCTTCGGGCGCTTCGTTGGCAAAATCCAACATCAACTGACATCGAAGACGTCGTTCCTGAAGTTGGTGAAGTGGCATCAACATCTGCATTCTCGACGAGCTTGCAGCATTCGACGCAAATTTCTGAAGCGAAGCAATGAGTTGAGCATGCAGTTTCTCAGCTTCAGGGGTTGCGAGAAACGTTGTCTCTGCACCGTTGTATTCTCGGGCAAGAGAAAGAGCACGTTTGATGGATATGCCTTCGACTTCAGCGATTCGAGAGATATCACCTGATTCAAGCGTCTTGATCAACTCATGACGACCTCCGAAGTGATCGTCCAAACGTTTCATCAATCGCTCGCCAATTCCCGGCAAATTGCTTAGCACCATCAAGGAACATCGTTTGTCAAGGGCTTTTGAGGATAACCCTCCAATCGGCGCTATTCTTGGTAATCTGGCATGTTCAATTCCACAGCAAACAATGGGTCGACGTGGGTTGAATCGTGGTAGGCGACCACAACACCACCATCACGAAGGATGGCCAAACTTGCGAAATCGAATCGAATGTCGTTTCCAGCACCTGATGTCGAGTCGAGGTCACCTTGGCCGATGTAGGTCATGGTGTCTGGGCTGAGGTCCTCGCTGTATCCTCGCGTGTGAAATAGGACATCGACGTCGGGTCCTTCGCTCGATTGGTAACGTACATTCAACACAAACAGGTCATGCTCGCCGTTCGCTTGGAACTCCCACTCTTCAATGCTCGAGGCCTCTCCACCGAGATCGTACGTATAATTGTCCCATGAAAGGGCACCGTCTCGAGATGCATAATGCGTGAAGGTCGTACCTGTGTTGGCGACGCAATGAATGGTACCAGTCATGTCAATTTGGCAATACTCGCTTGGGAATTGCATGGCAACCTCATTCCATGAAAGTGTCGTGTCGAGGAAGGCTGCATTGCCGTTGTCGAAGTATTGTGGGAAGAGCAATCCTCCGCTTGGAACAGCAAAAGCTCGCATTTCCTTATGCGGTTTGTTCACATCCCAGTAGAAGTCAAGCGACGCATTGGTGAAGTCGAAATCAAGCTCGATGTCCGGTTGAGACGAGCCTCGTCCAGGGAATTGAATGGGATAGTAATTCAGACCATCAACGGAGATTTGTCCTCCTGCATTCTGCGTTTGATGCCAGAAATTGGAAATGACGAGCGACGCCCATTCTCCATCGCCGATGCTTGATGAAATTGGACCAACAACTTCGACCTGCCAACTTCGGTCGTAGAACGGCTCTGTGATTCGATTGTAACACCACTTCCATTCCATTTCGGAATCATCGTAGAGAATAGCATAGAATTTGTCGAGTTTGAGGTCACCACCGACGTATGGGAACCACGACATGGATATGATGTCGCCGTTTGTTGCTTGAACGATGCTTCCTTCTCCAAGGCCTTCCGTTCCAGGGTTTGTGGGAACAAACGTTCTGCACTGAAGGTCAGGTGTAACGCCTGGAATCCACGTGTCCCAATCATGACCTCGGTCTACCGACCACACCGGATATTCACCTCCTATGTTGAGGATGGAGCCTTGAATCGTTGTGGCGATGTAGTGTTCACAGCAGTTGCCTCCTTTCGACTCGTCGAACACAGCCCAGGTCATGTTGGTTGTTTCGTTTGTTCGCAAATCAACGGTCATGAACTCACGCGGCATTTCATGCGTCTTCTCGTCGATGAGGACGTAGTCGTCCCAAGCAGGTTTGACTTCTTCCGTCTCAACGATGGCTTCTCCATCACCGAAACACCCAGCAAGGACCATGCTGCTAACGAGCATCATGGCGAGAATTGCTCTGCGCATGGTTGTGCTATTCATCGGCTGTTTTCAAATCCTTGCAAAGAGCGCTAAAGGTCCGAAGTCCTTGCAACGTATGACTTCCAAACCATGTCAGTGCCTCTCCATCGATGCATCGAGTCCACGGCCTCGGCCCACCCAGTGCCTCAACAGCATCACAAATCGCCTCTCCTTCCTGTTTTGAAAATTCATGTGGCTCGCTCGACAACAACAGGCCGTCAATATCGTGAAGTTGGATGGCTTCAGGTGTAACGACCGGATAACCGTTTCCTTCTGGTTCAATATCTGGGACGTTGAATCCACAACACTCCAACAAGGCACCTGCATACTTTGTTGGTGAGACAGCCATCAATGGATCGTGCCAAATCATCGGCAAAACGGTTGGACCTGTTTCGAACATGGTTTCAAGTTCGGCATTGATTGCATCAGCAAGTTCCTTGGCCTTTGGTGTGAGATTGAGTAACTGACCAAGCTCGAGGAGCATTTCTGGGACCTCGCTTGGATGCTCAACCGTGCTCACGTATACCTC
>JBMYJV010000013.1:0-9949 GCA_049594755.1 Candidatus Poseidoniaceae archaeon | reverse complement strand
GATTCTCCTCACGGTCCAAAATGACAAGATCCGGTTGTGCGTTGCGTATTTTGTTGAGGTTGGGTGTTTTGGTTCCTCCAACGACTGGAACATCTTGAACGAACGATTCAGGGTGGATGCACCACGGTGTTCGGCCGACGAGTTGAGACTTTTCAAGGCCTAATTCTGCAAGCGTCAAGGTAAGACTTGGGACGAGCGAAATCACCCGCATGCTTCAACCTCAAACCTTCTTGACACGGTAGGATACTTGAGCACCATCAACATCGAAGGATTCCACATCAGCAGGCGGTTGGTCTTCACTAAATGCAATGCCAGATGCACGTGTTTCTTTGGCAACCCATGCCTGATCCTCTTCGAACAGTTCAGGAGCATCGGTCATCCAGACTTCAACGTCGATCATCGCTTCAATCTCCAAGTCCATGTCCTTACGTTTCGATTGAATACGTCGTGTGATGTCACGAGCAAGACCCTTCGAGAGTAGATGAGGCGTGTCTTGCATGTCGAGGACGAGGCTGACATGCGATGCATCATCGCCTTCGCCTACCGTAATTGTGGCAGCAGCGTATCCTTCACGTTCCGCACGTCGGATTTCAACATCGGATTCGAGAATATCAACGCCCATAATGGTGCATGAACCGTTTCGAATGTCAGCAAGCAATGCATCTTGGTCAGGGTGATTCTTGATTTGACCAGCGATAGCGTTGACGTCTCCCTTTGCTCTTGGAGCGAGTGCTCTGAAGTTGACACCAAGTTCGACTTGTTGGAAACGGTCAAGGTCGGTCTCAACCGAGATGCTCTCGACGTTGAGTTCCTCACACAACAGATCGTGATAGGCCTCAAGGTTTGGGCCGGCAACAATCCATCCTTCAGCACAAGGAAGTCGTTGACGACGTTGTGCGTCAATACGAATACGTCGGCCTGTTTCGGCGAGTTCACGGACCAAGGCCATTTCATGCTCGAGTTCAGCATCATGCGGCGGGAGTTGCTGCGTTGCAGCGACGAGGTCCACATTCCATGCATCAGCTGTTGCACCTTCGGTCGAACCAGGTGTGCCAAGTGGCCATGCGGCAGTATGAACCGTCTCACCAGTCAAGTTTCGATGAATGGTATCAACCATGAATGGACTCACTGGTGCAATCAACCGGCACAACGTTACGAGAATTTCGTGCAACGTGTGCTGACAAGCGAGTTTGTCACCTGATTCGGCTTCATCCCACAATCGTCGGCGACTTCGGCGAACGTACCAATTCGACAAATCGTTGACGATGAAATCTTCAAGCTCTCTGCAGGCCTTGTGGAAGTTCCAGTTTGTGAATCCATCATGGTATGCCTTTGCCGTACTGTGAAGTTTGGACAAAATCCAGCGATCGAGTCGTGAACGACTCTCGTACGATGAGGTGGACGAAGCAGGATCAAAAGCATCCAAAGCAGCATAATCTGCATGGAACCGATAGACGTTCCACAAAGTGAGGAACATCTTGGCGTACGTCTCTCGAACGCCATTGGAGTCGAATTTCAATGGATTCCATGGCGCACCAGCGGTGACCATGTACCATCGTGTTGCATCAGCACCTTCACGATTGAAGTGGTCCCAAGGGTCGACAATGTTGCCACGTGACTTGGACATTTTCTTACCTTCAGCATCGAGAATCAATCCAAGCGATAGGCATCGCTTGTATGCAGGTGAATCGAACACAGTTGTGGATACAGCGAGAAGCGTGTAGAACCATCCTCGAGTTTGATCAACACCTTCACAGATGTAGTCGACTGGGAAGGAAGCATCGAATGTCTTGTTTTCATCAAATGGATGGTGCCATTGAGCGAATGGAGCACAGCCTGAATCGAACCAACAATCCATCACGAATGGTTCACGGTGCATCGGCTTTCCATCGTCCGAGACAAGTGTGAATGCGTCGACAACTGGTCGGTGCAAATCGACGTCATCAGGGCATTCAGGATTCTCAAATCCTGCAGCATTTGCCTTTGCAACTTCATCTTGCAACTCGGCAATCGAACCAATGCACTTCATGTTTCCATCTTCGTCTCGCCACACAGGAAGCGGAGTCCCCCAGTAGCGTTCTCTGGAGATGGCCCAATCCTTGACGTTACGGAGCCATTCCCCGAATCGACCTTCTCCGACCCAATCAGGGGCCCATTCAACACCATCGTTGAATTCAAGGAGACGCTCTTTGACAGCAGTCATGCGAACAAACCATGAATCCATAGCGTAGTACAGAAGGGGGTGATCGGTTCTCCAGCAGTGTGGATAATCGTGGAGGTAACTCTTCTCTCGATACAGTAGGCCAGAAGCAATCGAATCGTTTTGGCCAACGAGAATGTCCATGACAGATTCATCGCAGGATTTGACGTATCGGCCATCCAATTCAGGATGGACGCCGTCAACGAAGTTCCCTTCCATGTTGACGGTGTGGTACGCCGGAAGGCCAACTTCCATTCCAAGATTGTAGTCATCTTCACCGTACATGACAGCAGTATGGACGACACCGGTACCATCGGTGGTTGTGACCCAATCTGCAGACAACACGGTCCATGCCGTTGTGGAATCGCCACGTGGAACAGCATCTGGGAACAATGGCTCGTAGGATTTACCAACCAGCGACGATCCTGGTATCTCTTCGATGATGTCGACATGGTGACGGAGAACTTCACCCATCAAATCCTTGGCGAGAATCAATTCCTCACCAACCGATGCACCACCGCGCCCTTGCCAACCTTCGGGTTCTTCACGAACGCGACAGCGTGCATAGGTCACATCCGGTCCAACAGCGAGACCAACGTTTCCTGGAAGGGTCCAAGGCGTAGTGGTCCAAGCGAGAATGGAGGCTGAATCATCAACCAATTTGAATTTCACATAGACCGATGGCTCCTCGACTTCTTTGTAGCCCAAGGCCACTTCGTGGCTTGAATAGGATGTTCCAGTTTGTGGACAATAGGGCAAAACCTTGTGACCTCGATAGAGCAAATCCTTGTCGAACATTTGTTTGAGAGCCCACCAACACGATTCGACATAATCGTTGTTCAGTGTGACGTATGGGTTGTCGAGATCGACCCAGTATGCCATGCGTTCGGTCATCTCTCTCCAAGCGCTCTCGTACGTCCAAACACTTTCACGGCAAGCATCGTTGAAGGCTTGCATTCCAAATTCTTCGATGGCTTCGTTGCTCATCAAATCGAGTCGCTTCTGAACTTCAATTTCGACAGGAAGTCCGTGCGTATCCCAGCCACCTTTTCGCTCGACAAGAAAACCCTCCATCGTCTTCCAACGGCAAACGAGATCCTTGTAGGCTCGAGCCACAACGTGGTGAATGCCCGGTTTACCGTTGGCTGTCGGCGGTCCTTCAAGGAAAATGAAGGGTGCGCCGGTTCGGTTTGAATCAATGGACTGCTGGAACGTTTGCTCGTTCTTCCACGTTTCAAGGAGTGACGTTTCGAGGGCAACGGCATCGAGTTCACCTGCCGGATTTGGTCGAACCATGGGTTGCCAAATGCGCCTTTGTTTTCAATGTCACCCTCGAACGGAGCAGTCCGTGTGGGTGACACCTTCAAGACCTTTCAAGGACAGGCAGGCCCATGACGGGGATGAAAAAGCAGGTCGCCTTCCTTCTTGTCGGTCTGATGATACTCGGTGGCCCATGGGCGATGTTTGTACCGGGTACACTCTTTCTCGAATCCTCGGAGTCGAGCCAAAACAGTGGTACAGCTCCCGCTGAAGTTCAGGTTGATATCGTTCCTGGAAGCCCTAGTACCTCGCCGTATACTCTCACGCTTCCAAACAATGATGCAGCCATCACAAATCTGAATTTATCTCTCTCATCAAAGGCGATTACAACAAGTCAATCCTTCATTTGGGATGATGCATCAGCATGGAATCACCCAGATGCCTCGCACTACAATACCTACGCAGATGGAGGTGAGTTAGCAGCTGAAGGCTCAGTGCCGGGATATGATTTCAACAGCGGTGCCCAAGGTTGGACCTTCTCCAATTCAAACAGTGGACGAGTAACATCTCCATCTTGTGGTCTCAACGCTTCAACAGGAGGTTCAATTCGAACGTATCAAGGATCCACATACGCCACCTCTCCGGTCATGAACCTGAGCTCACTCTCGAACGTCCCACTTCATGCATGGGTTCGGCAAGGGAGTTCATCATGCGGTGAGGAGCCAGATTCAAACGAGGACTTGCAAATTCAGTACAGAACCGCCTCGGGATCATGGACCACGCTGCATACGTTTTCAGCCTCAGCATATGCCTCGAGTCCAACTTATCTCCATCAGCCCACACAATTCAACCAATTGCTTCCTGCAGCTGCACTGCATGGCAACTCACAAATACGGTTTCATCAAACATCAGGCAGTGGAAGTTCATTCGATTGGTGGTTTTTTGACGATGTGAAAATTGTTACGCCACCGATCACAAAATGGACGAGTCCAACGTTTGGGAGTTCTCAATCAGTGAGTTTCTCTTTGGGAGACGGTCAATACCAACCCATGTTCATGGATGTCAATTATCCAGATGATGAAGCGAATGTCACATGGACGCTCGTCGATGCCACAACCGGGTTGAATATCAGCGGGTTCGAAGAGATCTCATCGGAGCGGATACATTTGGATGCATTGGATTATCGAGTCTATCCTGAATTGCGCCTTGTCATCAAATTCGAGGGAAGTTCAACAAGCTCATTTCCCAGTATCAGTGCCATCATCGCCGGAGGACAGTATCATGAGTATTTCACCGACCAGAGTGAGGATCGTGCGTGGACCTTAGAAAACGCAACGGTCCCGCTTGATTACAACTCAGTTGGCCGTGGTTACGTTTCTCAATCGAATGTTTCTACATCGACCACTGGAACTGGAAATGGAATGACGCTCAACATTACTGCTTCTCCAATAACGGATGGAATTGTAGAAACAACCTCGATTCAATCGACTGGACATGGATACATTGCTAGTAATTCCGTACAACCTAGCGGAGGTTCTGGAACAGGACTATCCTTCTCGATGACCACCTCTCCGATTACATCAGGAAAAGTTGCGGGACAAACTTTGACCAATTCAGGAACAAACTACACGAGCACGATTGCATCCACATCTGGTTCCGCTACGGGATTAGGCCTTCGAGTTTCTCTTTCATCGACCCCGATTACTGCAGGTATGGTTCAATCCTTCTCATTCACTGATCGCGGTACAAATTATTCATCGGGTCTTGGTGTCACGACAGGTACAATTTCAGGCGGAACAGGCCTCACTCTCGATATTACAACTTCGTCAGGATCGATTCTCTCAGCTTCTGTTAATTCATCCGGATCGAATTATGCTGTTGGCGACTCAGTATGGGTGAATGGCGGCGATTATGATGCAGAAATTAGCGTAATAGGTGTGTCATCAACTGGTGGAGAAATTACAAGCTTGTCGATTAATTCTGCTGGCCAGAACTATGCAGTCGGCGATGTATTGTCCATAAGCGGGGGCGACGGTGACGCGAGACTTACCGTAACATCGGTGTATCAAAGCGGAGGGAATATCACTTCTGTTTCAATCATCAATGGCGGTTCAAATTATCTTGTTAATGATGTTGTGAACGTACCTGGTGGAGATAACAACGGCAAAATTCTTGTTAGCACAATCAAAAAGCTAGGTGGAAACGTGACTTCATTCGAGGTCGCCTCATCTGGACAGGGTTACAGAGCCGGTGACCGAATCATTCTCCCCGGAGGAGACGGTGATGCCGTATTGGAGGTGCTTGCAGGAATGAACGGAACTAACAGCACGTTCGTATCTCCATGGTATCAATCCAATGGCCCGTTAACAGGAATGAAGTTGACTGCTCAACACGTCGGATATGATGCAGCCATACGAACAAGCGAAGATTTGTCTTGGACTACAGTCACTCTTCCGTTCGAAACATTCGACGTTGGACATTCGGAAATGGTTCAAATAAAATTCGAACACAATGGCGCCACTGATGAGGTTTTAGTTAATGCTCAAGTTCAACTCCACACGGGTTCGATGGTGCAGTCTCCATCTCTCGATATTGATGGTGATGGCAACATGGAATGGGGCGGAACTGATGTTCGCATTGGTCATTGGGGATATCAAAATAAATTCTCAGATGGGAATTACTCGCTCCGTTCAAGTACTGACATCAATGGTATAGCTAAGGCTTCAGTATGGCTACCACAAAACGACCTTGCATCAGTAGCATTCAGTTTGTCTGCAAGCAACGGCAGTCTAACCGGTATGGCTCTGAGAGTTGGAGGCTCGACGATGACTCCAGTTTCCTTTGATGATGTTTCAGCCACACGGGTCGAACTAAACGCAATGCAAATTACGGATTTGATGACCTCACTGAGCAATCAGCAAGGCGTTCTTTATCACAATTCAATAGCCTATGTGGAAGTCGAAATTGAAGCATATGGATCCGGTGAAATCACATTCTCAAATCTTGCCATACCTTACCACGCGACCAGCACATTGGTTGGAGGTCCAACTTCACAATTGGTCCAGACCCTAAATGCGGTGAGTCGATCAGCCGGATCATCTCCAACCATCACGCTACCATTTGTTGGTGAAACGCTCGGCTCCCTCGTAATAACAACCAATGAATTTACCATCAGTGAAGAAGTCGTTTTGAAATCAGTGTCTGTGAATACGCAATCGCCAACACTAACCCCTTCGCAAAATTTTGTCAACATCAGTGCAGGTTTCGATGTGGAAGAAGGAAGAACGGTAAATCTCATTCGTCTCGATGTTGTAGGATCGTTGCATAGTGCAACATGGCTCATTCCACCTTCTGGTTTGGACGCCATAGGGCAGGGTCGTTCTGATTTGGTTGAACTCAACTCAAATCCAATCAGTCATGAACAAAATCAACAAGGTACGGATGTCTACACAGTTTCCTTCCGTATGGAGCAAGGCTGGGACGATGAAGAAGTACTCTCAGTATCCCTTCGCTCAGTCCTTGATAATGGGGTCGTCTCTCGGCCGGGAACGTATGTTTGGGGTTCAAGCGGCATTCAAGGATACGAGAATGATTTGGAAATTTCCTCCATCATGTACAAGGATAGCCGCGGCACGCTTGATGAGGATATCCAGTATCTGATGGCCGACGAAAAACTGGATTTGCATGTCTCCATAGGCTACGAAGGTGTTCAAGGTTCGGATGCGTTCGTAGATGGTGATGCTGAGGTACAACTTTGGCGTCAAGAGACCATGCTTCTCAATACAACATCGCTGGATGTGGAGTGGTGGAACATCTCCGACCAAACTCCATTCACATTCGGTGACGTAACTTGGACTATCAAGGTCGTACCGTTGAATGGAGGTCAAAGTGGTTTGAACGACGAAATATCCCGAACGTTCACAATCGATCCAACAGCACCTTCAGTCATTGCCTCGACGGTGGATTGGTACGACCACCGCGTAGCCTCAACGACCCAAACGTTACAATTCCAGATTCTTGACCCAGTGCTTCTTCCTTCGGACGTTCGTGTCATGCTTTGGCGAGAATGGATTGATGATGTTGACTTGAACGGCTGGCCAAGTGCGGATGAATACAATGAGAGGTCGCTTGTAATCCCAACTGACTTGACTTCATCCACTGGGCTCTACACATTGTTACTCGATGACTCGATGGGTTCGGAAGGCCAGAAGGTTGCAGGTTATCTGGTCGGTCAAGACGAATCTGGGCAAGCACTCGAAGATGCAGGCACAGACGAGGATGGTGAGCACTTGTTCATGTATCAAATTGGGCCGGATGGGCCTCCAACCCTGGCCTCAACTGCTATGTCATGGACAAGTGGTGCACAACCATGGTTGCACCCTGAGCAGGCCTACACGTTGCGTGTTGATATGAGCGAACCGAACGGTGCTTCGGATTTGACAACGGTTGAGATTCAACTTGCATCGAACATTCTTACTTCCCCTCTATCCTTTACATGGGATTTCAGAACCGATTCATGCACATCAAACAGCATCCATCTTATCGTTAACGATTGTGCCATGCTTGCCCTTGATGGCACTACGGCAGGTCCATACGAGAAAGACACGAGATTGGTTGTAGACCTCGAATTAGCGTGGACTACGCCAGACCTTGGCGATACCTTCCGTGAGCCGAGTGTGAAGATCATCGATCGTGCGGGACAGGAAGTCATCCAAACGTTCCCTGCACTTCGGTGGCGGTTTTCGCCTGCATTGACCATCCCCCAAGAATCTGTTTCGTTGGTGTTGACCCAAGGGACTGTTCTCGATGATGGCGCTCGATTGCCACCGAATTCGCCGTTCGAACTGACAGGTGGATTGCTGTTTGCTGCAACAGAAGAAACACCCGATTTCAACTGCAGTGTAGAGGTCATGTTTGCCGGTCAAACCTACTCGGCAGAAACCTACAACGGAATTTGGAACGTTGAACTTCGTTCACCGCAAGCCTCGGGAACCATTCCATTGACGTGGTCGGTTGGTTGCTTACCACCACAAGGCGTCGATGCGACCGAGAAAGAATCCTCTGTGAAGTGGATGGTTGTTGATGGGCTTGGCCCTCAACCGATCGAGGTGCAAACACCCCGTCCTGGTTCGATTCTTTCCGCCGATGAACACGAAGTGACGATTGTTCTCTCGGAAGAAGGTGGAATTGACTTTGAGTCATTGCGATTGGCATGGTGGGTCGAAGATACCGAAACGGGTGAATTTATTCGAGAGGGTGACAGTCCATTCCTCTTGCAAGGGACTGAAATCAGTGGCTTGAGTCTCATCGGTACAGGAACGATGGATTTGAGCGTCATCACGGACGATATGCTGGTGGATCGATTTACCGTTTACGTTCTCGTAGAAGGACGAGATCTTGCTGGTAATCTTGTTCTTGGAGAAGCCGGTTCATCTGCAGGCAATGCGGTCACGTCATGGCTCATGGAATGGCGACAGCCGAAATTTGAATTGGAGACTCCGGCCATGGAATACTCACGCTTGAACCTCCAACAAGGCGATTCGACTGCTGTTCAAATCTTTGTCAAGAACGTTGGAACATTGGACGGAACAACAGATGCTACGATTTCCGTTGTCCGTGCTGATGGAACGTCAGAAGTACTCCGTCAAACCGAGCTCGAGGTTGCAGAAGGCGGTCTGGGGACCATTCTCATCGATTGGGCTCCTGAACAGGTGGGCCTGCAATGGCTCGAAGTTCAGCTCGGAAATGGTGTCAAAGGCAACGGCCCTTCGGTTGATGTTCGGCCGAAGAGCGATCCTTCCTTCAGTGAGGCTGTCTTTGGAGATGTGAATCCAATTCTCGGTTCCATTGGTGCATTGCTCTGTCTCTCAATCATTCTCGCTCTCTTGCTCATGGCTCGAAACGCAACTGTCCGGCGTGGCTCCAAATCGGAGTATGAATGGGATGAATATTCGGATTATATCGATGAGGATGAGGAAGGTGACATTGATGACGATGCTGACCTCAACTTCAGTGAACCGATTCAAGAATCTGAACCGGTTGCTGCAACAACACAAACCGCTTCTCCCTCTGGCTGGACCCAAGGCTCGGATGGCGTTTGGTGGTGGCAGAATCAACAAGATGGAAGTTGGTGGTACAAGGATGCCAACGGGGAAATTCTGCAATACAAATGATGCATCATTTCTATGAAACACGAGTACGTGGGATGGTCATGGGCGAGCAAGATGGTGGCATCATTGCTCTTCTTCAAATCAATCCAACCGTTGGCGATTTGACTGGAAATGCTCAGCGATTGGAGCACTTTATACAGACTGCAACAGCCTATGGAGCCATAGTTTGCGTGAGCACAGAATTGGCCATTTGTGGCTACCCTCCACGTGATTTGTTGATGCAATCGAGTTTTGTTGAACTCGCTCAACAAGCAGCTCTCTCGCTTAACGTCGACATTCCATCGCTCATCGGAACACCAACGGTACCTGAATCTGAGCG
>JBMYJV010000012.1:0-15705 GCA_049594755.1 Candidatus Poseidoniaceae archaeon | reverse complement strand
AGAAAAACCATCCAAGTAGTCGTCTAGTGAAGTTGCCTTCATCGCGTTTCACCGTTGTTCTTTTTTCGAACATTGTCGAACAAAGTTGTGACAACTCGGACTGAGTCACGAAGTGTGTTGAGTGTTTTTTCAACCATGTTCGGATCCTCAAACCGCTCTTTGACCATGTCTCTCAATTCGCTTTCAACGAGATTGTGTTCATCATCATCGATTGCGAAAAGATCTCGTAAGTGGGCCATAACCCGGAATTCATCTTTCGATAGTGAAGCGTTGATAATGGCGACTTCGAACACCGTTTTGTAGACCTCATGCTGTTCTTCGGCTGTGAGAAGATCTCCGTCCTCTGTTTTCACGCCATCGAGGATGGCTTGATAGACCTCTGCAGGCTGATGCGGTTCAAGCTTCAAGCATGATGACAGACGGATAATGAGGCGTTTCTCTTCGCGTGTCAGAACACCATCAAGCAACATCACCTCAATCGTGCTGCGAAACGCAGCCAGACGGTGAACGGATTTGGCGGACACGGGCTGACGTAGGGAGAACCTCTTCTTGAACCCACGCGAAGATTTTTTTGTATTTTCGGGGATTTGTTGAATGTCAGCATGTGTAATTTGAGAAGTCTTGATTCCGGTGATAAATGAAATCTATTGAATAGAACCTCCACATTTCTGTCCAATGAATAAATGGCGAGTTTGGGCGGGTTTTTATCCACAGGATTGAAAAGGAGAAGGTGTTAGCATAAACTGCTGAATCACATTCACTTGGCTTGATGTTTTCATCAAACCGTTGCACTGCAGTCCCTTTGGGGATCTGCACCGACTGTGAGGAGGCCGTAAGGAGGATTTAATTTGTCTCGAAGAAACAATTCAGGAAATAAACAAGGAAAAGCAATGAAGTATCTGATTAAGGCTGATATTAAGGTCAATGGCACCGTTCAGCGCAAGGATATCATTGGTGCCATCATGGGTCAAACCGAAGGTTTGCTCGGTGATGAGCTCGAACTACGCAAGTTGCAGCGAACTGCTCGTGTTGGCCATGTTGATGTGGAAATGGAAACAAAGGGTGGCAAAGTGCATGGAATGATTCTCATTCCAAGTAGCATGGATAATGTCGAAACGGCCATCATCGGTTCCGCATTGGAAACCATTGACCGGATTGGTCCATGTCAAGCAAAAATTAGTGTTGTCGAAATCTCAGACGTTCGTGCAACCAAACGAACCGCTGTCGTTGACCGCGCCAAGGAGCTTCTTCTCGCACTGGTCAATTCAGGTGAAGCAGCAAGTAAGACTGTTGTTGAAGAAGTTCGATCTGTTCTTACTGTTGGAACGGCTACAAACTTCCACGGATTAACCTGTGGCCCAAACGTCCAAAGTTCGGATTCACTCATCATTGTTGAGGGACGTAACGACGTCATCAACTTGCTCAACTGCGGAGTCAAGAATGCCATCAGTGCTGATGGTGCTGGCAACATTAAGCAAGAGCTCATCGATTTGGCAAACGGTAAGCAATCCGTTACACTCGCTATCGATGGAGATCGTGGTGGTGAAATGCTGTTCCGACAACTCAACGCTATTCTGAAGGTTGATTTTGTTGCTCAAGCTCCAGTCGGACAAGAATGGGAACTGCTACCGCAGAAAACCATCACCAAAACACTCTCTATGAAAGTCGATGCTGCGAAGTTCGCAAAGACCATGGAGGCACAAGACAAAGAGGATGAGAAAAAGCATGGTGGAGCCAGTGACGAGTGGGTTGAGGAAATGGATGACGTCTATGAGTCTGAAATGGCTCCTGCCGAAATCCAAGAGATGTTCGACCATCAAGATAGTCTCGGAAAAAACAAGGCAATGTTTGTTCTCGCTGACGGTTCAGTCAGTGAAGAGATGGGTGCTGGTTCAATCGCCAAATCGGCTGCTGGAACCGAGGGTGTTCAAGCATTGATTATCAACGGACCAATCAGTGATCGCATTCAGGAAATCGCTTCTGAAGCCTCAATTGCAACAGTCGTGGGAACAAAACCAGGAAAGGGTTTTGATGTAAATAGTGACGCAACGTCGTGGTTCTCTGAAACCCATCGGTAATTCCGTTACGTTCATTTCATTGTTCCGATAAGGTGATGCCATGGAGAATGACTCTGCATCTTCCGAAAAAATCGAAGAACAGGACGTTCTCGAAGAAGAAATCAATGAAGAGTTAGTAGAAATCGAGCATGAGATGATGGATGTATTCGCTTTACCAATTCGAGCAAAACCATTGTTTCACAACAACCATGAGGATGTTGATGAATTCCCTCTCTCTGAATCGAAGGATGGTCTCAGATCAACATCGATTGTTGTTGGAGACGGATTATTTCGAGTGGTTGAAACAACGCTTCACCAAGATGGTATTCCTCGAATCGATGTGCAATTGGTGATGGATGCAGAATTAACAAGTTTCCAACATGTTATCGAAAAACCAACTCCGATTCAGTTCAGCCTCTGTGCAGGGTTCACACTCACCGGCCTGCTTTTGATGATGATTCAAGGATTAACGCCGATCGTTTTGGGACTCGGTTTGTTCCTAGTTGGATTGAAATTCCTTCCGACACATCTCGAAAAGCATCGGCTTATCTTTTCATCTTGTGGCAATTCTCACGAGATTGGATTAGGAACTTGGAACATCTTCACACCTGGGTTCCGAGCAAGTATGGCCTTGATTGGCCCGACGATGGCGGATTACATGCGAACTGGCCAACTTGACATCTCCGAGATCAACGAAGTGCATAAGCAACTTCGCACACCAATCGTTCCAGTCTTGGAGCAACCAATTGCACAGTTGCCAGAACCTGCTGCACCAGTCGAAATTGTTCCATTACAAGCACCGGAAGTGGTTCCTACGCCAGTGGCACTTGAAACGGAACCAGTTGCCAGCGAAGCGCCCGTACAGGAAATGCCCGCTCCAGTCGGGCCACCTGTATCTGCGCCCGCACCTCCAGAGCCGATGCCTGCTCCGCTCCCCCCTCCACTTGCACCACCTGTGGGGCCGCCGAGTCCTGCCGCACCTCCTGTGATGCCGCAACCACTCCCTGCGCCATTGCCTCCACCAATGGCTCCTCTCCCAGCAGGGCCGCCAGGAATGAATCAGCCGATTCCACTCGACATGCCAATGCCTGAAGCTCCACGAATTGCTGTCCAGGCAACACCGAGTGATGAGCCTACAATCTCGCAAGAAGAACAAAACGCACTCCTTGATGAATTATCCTAATCAGTTAATTCCACCAGCAGCCGGAAGGTGCATCGATTGAATCAACCGTTCTGTTTGTTGGCGTAATTCGTTCAAGTTCGATGGTTCGGGCAGTGGATATGTATCTGCATTGAGGGGTACACGAACACCGGGGCCAGGCACTCTCTGTAAGGCAGCACCCAAACGGGTAGCGTCCTCGAAGAATGCACCAGATGCACCCATATGCCTTGCTTCAAGCCGCATTCGAACCCATTGATTGTACTTGGGAAGGATTTCTCCAATAGCATCGATCATCTTCGATCGTTCACCATCACCTTGGTCGCCCTGAGGGAGAAGTCGTAACATCAACCGAAGCAACCGATCAACTCGAACATCACGGGGTTCACGACCAACATGCGACGCTAATGCTCTTCGAACAACTGAAACATCTCCCGAACCGGCGAGAATATCTGCCTCTTCCGTTAAGCCGATCAGACGAAGAAGACGTTCATAGGAGGTTAAATCACTTTTTACGACTGAAGTTGATACTGGTGCAAGAACTGCTTTCTTCTCTTCTGCGATTATGTGTTCATCCACTGAAGGGGTGGTTGTTTGCATTGAATTGGCGATTTCTTCCGCCTCTTTTCTTGCCAGATTCAACTTATTTTCTTCTTGGCGTTCGCGCCACCATCTCCAACGCTCCACCGACCACTTATCATCTGCAAAGAATTCCTCATCTGGCACACCATCATCGTGTAGGTGCTTCGTATCTGGTTGTCGCAACTCCTCTGGAGTTGCTTCGTTGGGCATGGTTTCTGCCTCTTCGGCGTCCATCTCAGGCTCGCTCTCCATAGCCTCCAGCATGGCTTCATGGGCTTCTTCGAGAGTGGTTTGTGGTTGGACCTTTGCTGGCACCTTCCGTATCAGTGATTGTTCACGAGGGAGAAGGATCGGGCGCTGCTCAGGAAGCCAAGGCATGTACGCATACGTTTCATCTTCAATCGATCGATTTGCGAGATGACGAATTAATGCTGGAATTTGTTGTTCAATTTTGACCAATTGCAATGGATTACGGACATGTAAACTGATTTCTCCGGCACGATGCACATCACGACGCCAATCGAGATTGGCGATTCTACGTTGTGTTGCTACGATTCGAGACATAGCCTCCATTACTTTTGGAAACTGATGGAAGAAAGTATCCGGTTCTTCGTTGAGAAGTTGTAGTAATTCTGTAACGTTCCAACCACGTGCCTCGAGACGTAACAACTCAGCTTTGGTTCGCTCGATGGCATGAGAAGTCACACCAGTTGCAATGAGGTGTCGCGACTGGTGCTCAATCGAAGCGATGGCACGCTCAAAAGAATGCAAATCAGGAAACGTCTTTTCTGAATCGACTTTACCAGCACGGCCTGCTCGCTCCCATTCTGCTTGGAGCATGCGTCGATGGCGTGTGTTCCGTAGTGTTTTCTTGCTCAACCATTGCTCCATCTCATCGAGTAAATCGTTGTCTAAATCCATGGTGCGAAGGATGGTTGAACGTCTCTCAGCTTCTTCTTCACCTCCAAGAGAGGTGTCGAGTTGTAACATACCTTCAAGCAATTCATTTGCTCGGTTGTAGAGAGGAAGTTGACGATTCAATTCCTCAAGTCCTTGGCGAGGATCGTGCGTCATTTTGTATCGCCAGACGTCCATATCAAATCCGAGTTGCTCCCATCGTTCGATTAAAGAAGCGCCTTGGAGTTCTTTTTCAGTCCATTGTTGCTCCAATGCATCGATTTTATCCAAAAAGACATCCGTATGCTCAATCTTTCCAACAATTCGATCGATTGTAGCGTCCTGGTGATTCCATAGCTTCTTGATCTCGTTCCATCGTTCTAAGGCGGCAGAATGACGGTGATACTGTTGTTCTATTTCTGGTAAAAGGTGTTCCCACTCCAACAAGTCCTCTGGAAGAATTCGTAATCGTTCTTCGTACGTGTAGCCTTCAGATTGCCATTGACGAAGCATGGCATTCATCTCGCTGAGGCGGGTTTGGAGATGTGTGGATATTGTTGCAACATTCTTCTCGAGTGTTTCAATCTCATCGGACGGTGATGCAACGAGATCGTTGGCTCGACCGTCGAAGGTTTCAGCAAGAACTGGATCAAACGGAAGAATGTCGGATTGTATTTGCAATCGCAGCAAATCCATTCGGTTTGAGTAGCGTTGAAGTTCCTCGATTTCATCAAACTGTTCGATGATTTTTGAAGATTGAATTGCAACGTTGTATCCTTTTTGGTTTAATTGCAGAACTGCCTTTTCGATCAACGTGCGTTGACGCTCTTCATCCTGAACGAGCTGTTCGAGCTCATTGATGATGTTCGGGTAGTTCGCTGGTTGCGCAACGAGAGGAAGGAGCAAATCCAGTGACGTCCAACTGGATTCATCGAGCAATGCAGCGATGTTGATGATGTTCCAAAATTGATCTTGCATTTCTTCGTTTATCGTCCATTGAGGATACCAGCGATAATATCCAGATTCCCAAGGAGCATTTGTCGTAGTCCATTGATTGAATTGGTCTTCTACTCCTTCCCAATCGTTTGGATTTCGAAATTCATCAATCAGATGATGAATGTCTTCAGAGGATGCAAACGGTTTCATACGAACTTTGAGATGTTGAGCCGATTCAACGGTTCGTTGTAAATCAGCGAACTCAGAAGGTTTCAGTTGGACAGCACCTTCTTGGAAAGAAGGTGCATCAAACCCGAGATCTCCCCAAGTGGAAAGATAGGTTTCCAAATCGATGGAATCCTTGGAGGCATCATCACTACCCATGCTTTCTCCTCCGTTGGTTGATACAACTGCATAGGTTTTCAATGTGAGCCGTGATTTGGTCTAATTCATTCGAAATTGCTGGCCTTTGGATATTTCCAAAGGGTTCGAAAACAGGTGTTTGATGCTTGATAAAGACCGCAGAACATAAAGGCAGTTGAACAACTAAACGAGCAATGGAACCTGTTACATTCCTTGTTGTTGGTCTATCGGTTGGCGCAGCAAGTGCCCTTACGTGGAACCTCTATCATGCAAGAAACGCCTTGCAGAACGTCTCTGATCGGACCATCGTTCTCTCCGAATCACAAGGTGCACATGCAAAACAAACGACCGATGCGTTGGTCTTGCTTCAGAAGAAAATCGATCATTACGATGATTTGCTTGGAGCCTTGCGAGCAACGCACCCAACCGTCGATTTTGGTATGCGTGCTCACCAAGCGATTGCTTCATTGGAAAGTGGAATCGTTTCAGCGAGCATGGTACAAGATGCTATTGACGCTGTTTATTCTTCAATTCCGCTACGGAGTGTCGATCTCGATTTATCACCGTTGCAAGTACAGATGACTTCACGCCTTCTGAATGTTCTCGACCAAAATGCGTTAACGATGGCGACATTAGGCCTCGACGGCCGTCAAGCACTGCAAGTAGGACTTTGCTCATTGCATTTGCAAAATCTAAACTGGGCTGAGAGTGCTTTCGGAGTAGCACATCAGGCATTGCCTGGAAACGAGGTTGTGTTGCAAGGCCTCGAGAAAGTTGCTCTCCTCAAAGCGGATGATGTACTACGGCTCCATTGGTTGGAAGCGCAACTACGAATTGATCCCGATAATCCTGAATTGCTGCGAACCCATGCTCACATCCTTGTTCAACAAGGAGATGAGAACGCTGAGAAGGATGTTCGCAGACTTGAAGCCCTTGGGCTTGATACCCCTGCAGATCGTTCTCTCCTCGCCGGACTGCGTCATCGAGCTGGCTCATCCAATGAAGCGATTGATGCCATCGAACAGGCACTTGCTGAAGACAACAAGAAACCTGACTACTGGCTCCAATATGCCCAGTTACTCCACGAAGCGGAGGAGAGTGAACGTGCTCTGGAAGCGGTCGACAGTTGTCTGAACCTCGACCGGCAGGTTGGGGATGCATGGGCCTTGCGAGCGATCTTACTGAGCGTTAAGCGGGGACGTGAAAAGGAGGCGTTGAAAGCAGCAACACATGCTGTCGCATTGGATTGTGGTGGCGCTCAGTTGATTGTGTTGAAGGCCGATTTGCTTGCTGAATCAGGTGATGTCATGGCAGCTGAAACTTCGCTTGAGAAAGCCATCGAAAAGCATCCGATGGATGCTGAACTTCGCAGCACTGTTGCTTCACGACGTTTGGCAGAGGGGCGTATTGAGGTCGCACAGGCGCTTCTTGATGGGACACCTCCAAACATCGATCATCCGGAACTTCACATCGTTGAAGGGCGCCTCCACTTGGCTCGTGCAGATCGGCGACGTGATGGAACTGGAGAAACCGATCAAATTCTTCTCGGGTCTGCTATTCAATCGTTTGAAGCGGCTCTTCAACTCAATCGAGAACTTGGTGTTGCATGGCTTGGGTTGGCACGTACGCAGCGTCTCATGAAGAATCTTGATGAGGCAAGCGAATCGCTTACACGTGCTAAGCGACTTCTAGGCGATACGGACTCAAGTTGTTCAATTGAAGCTGCATTGTTAGCAATTGATCTCGATGATATTCATGCTGCAACACGTTACATCGATGCTGCGGAAATACAGGGCAGTGGTCCAACGATTGCCTATGTGCGAGGAAACATTGCAATCAAATCTGGGGATGCTGAACGCGCCATTGCTATGTACACTGAAACGCTTAACGAACGTCCAAAACACATTCGAGCGAGACTCAACCGAATCAGTTGTTATCTTGGACTTGACCAGGCTGTCGAGGCAAAGGATGATGCGAATATCCTCCTATCTCTCGCCCCGGAACTCGCCGTTGCTGTCTTTGCAAAAGCCGATGCACAATCTCGTCTCGGTGAATGGGAAGAAGCAAAGGAAGGTTTCCTTGCAGTGCTTGAACAAGCCCCTCATCACCACATGGCACTCACGAAATTGGGTGCGTGCTTCCTCGCCTTGGATCGACCAGAACGTGCAGAAGGACCGATTAATGAAGCGCTTCGCCTAGCGCCTGACCATGCAGATGCTTGGCATCAACGCGGTATGTTGTATCTCTCTTGGGGCAAGTATGAGGCTGCACTCAGCGACTTTGAAGCAGCCATTCGAGCCGACGGAAACAATCTCGATGCCCGAGTGCAAGCTGCTGCCATTCACCATGCAAGCAAGAACATCGAGCAGGCTTCAGCCGCATGGCGAGGTGTTCTTGCACTCGAACCTGATCATCCGCTCGCACGACAACGTCTCCAAGATTGTGAGCAACATCTCGCAACCTTGTGAGTTTAAGCGAACACATATCAATGAGTTTGCTAAGGGACTATTATGTCCCTTAAAATTGGTGATACAGCACCTGAATTTCATCTTCAAAATGCAAACCAAAACATTGGTGCTGCGCATGCATCACTTGCCCAATCAATGAAGAAAAATGGATGCGTTGTTGTCTTTGAATGCAATCACTGTCCATATGTCATCGCAAGCATCGACCGAATGAACAACATGGCAGAGTATTGCAACGTGAACGGGATTGGATTTATCGGAATCAACTCAAACGATCCTGATAATTACCCTGTTGATTCGTTTGAAAATATGGTAAAAAGAGCCGATAAGGGAATGCCATACGCATACTTGCATGATGGCACCCAGGAAGTTGCGACTGCATGGGGGGCACAGCGGACACCTGAGTTCTTCCTTCTCGATGCTGATGGTGTTATCACCTACCACGGGCGCATGGACGACAATCCACGTGATCCAACCAATGTCACGACCAGTGAACTGAAGGATGCTATCGATGCAATGCTTGCTGGATCGATGCCTGAAGTTCAATCCACGGATTCCATTGGCTGCTCAGTCAAATGGAAGTGATGGGTTGTCAGGTTGCATTCGGCAGTGTGATTGGGATGAAAACGACGTTTGTCGTAGTTGTGGAACCGATTACTCGCCACCAAAGAAACTGCGACCTTTTCACCTCGCCTTTCCAGTTGATGATTTAGAAGAAGCAAAGGAATTCTATGTTTACGTTCTCGGTTGTACAACGGGTCGAGAGAAGGAAGAGTCATGTGTTTTCAAATTCTTTGGACATCAAATTGTAGCACATTTGGTACCAACAATGCCTGAAGTATCGACCAACCCAGTCGATGGAAAGCAAATCCCTGCTATGCATTTTGGCCTTGTTATGGAATGGGATGATTGGCATCAACTCAAAGACAAACTTGACAAGAACGGTGTTGAATTTGTCATTGGCCCCTACACTCGATACGAAGATCTGCCCGGATCACAGGCTACCATGTTCATTATCGATCCTGCTGGAAATCATCTTGAATTCAAATCGTTCAAAAACGAGAGTGCCATTTTCGATTCGGAGTGGTGATCACTCTTCTTCGAGCCCTGCTCGCAGCTGCTTAATTTCATCAACCAGAACGTCGAGTTGAGATTGTATCTTGCGAACTTCACTGTTGATGCCTTCCTCAGAGTCCGCTTCCAATGCAACAACTGTGTTCGTGAAGATAGCAACAAACATGTTGAGGAATGTGAATGTCGTCATGAAGATGAAGATCACGAAATAGAATCCAACCCACCAACCTTCTTCTTCGATTAGTTGTCGGACAATGCCGTTCGACCATGATTCAAGTGTCATCACCTGGAACAAAGAATAGAGCGATTTACCGAGTGTTCCAAAATAAATGGCGCCTTCTGTGCCTGAATTCTGGAACAGTGCAGTGGATAGAACCGCAAAGACGTAGATAACGACCATGAGCAATGTTGCAACCGCTGACAGGCCTCGGACTGAATAGATCAACGACTCCGCAACCAATTTCAATTCTGGAATCCTTGAAACCAACCGGAATGCTCGCAATACACGGAACACGCGGAACACGCGGAAAACACCTGTGGACGGGAAGAGGGCGATTCCAACAATAATGAAATCAAAAACACACCACGGATCTTTGAAAAAATCAAAGCGCATTGCATAGATTCGGAATAGAATTTCAGTCACGAAAATGGTCATGAAAAACCAATCCAAATAGAGCAAGAAACGGTTGCCCGTTGCTCCCCAGTCGTACGTCTCAAATCCTATCGAAATTGAGCTTGCAAGGATAGCGATGAAGACAATGTTGTTGAATCGCTCCGAATCAACAATAGTTCGAATCTGAGACCGATTTACCGTCTCTTCCATTTCTTTCACATGGCGATGTTGTCCCATCGCTTCATCAATTCATCGCCTACTTTGAAGTAAAGAGAGGTGGTTTGGTTCCAAAGTTGCTTCACTTCAGTTGGTCGACAATCGCGTCAAATGCTTTGTCTCGTTGAGATATGAGAAACTGATAGTAAAGTACGAATCCTAGGCAAACGAAACCGCCTAGGGGGAAAAATATCCCATCAAAATCTCCGGCAATAAAGCCTCCAATGATGGAAAAAAGCCCTGCAACTTGAGGCCATTGATTCACTGCAGGATAGGGGATTTTTTCACTGCGCTCAATTTCTTCCCGTGCTTTTTTCATTTCTTTATTCCAGATTGTGGTTTGAGATGTATTAATTAGAACTAAGACAGAACCAATCAACCAAAAAAGACAACAGATTGGGAACAAATCGAGTGTATCCAGTATATCATCAGAAAAAACCAACATGATGATTGGTAGAAGTAAAAAGATTGCACCGATAACAGAGAGTCCAAAATCTGGTTTTTGTGAACGAATTCGGTGAAAATTCGTGATGTGTTCTTGCGATGTCGTGATATGAACACTTTGGTCATGCTGATCGGTGTCGTCTTGTGAAACACCAGAAGAGATTACCACGGACTTGGGCGGGGCTGATGGAGACTCCTTCGCCATGGTTGATTTTTTGCTACAGCATGTTTAGATGTTGGCCCAACAACAACAGCTGCCAATGCTTTTTTCAAGCAAAGTATTGAGATAGAGAGAAGGTTTGCGTGAAACCATGGGGAGAGATGCACGTAGAGCACTCGGTCTCGTATGCATCATGATGCTCGCTCCACTCTCGGGATGTTTTGGAGAAGGAGACGAGAACGGGCGAATTGGAGAGAATGATGTTACCATCACACCTGAAACGCTCATTGGTGGGATCTTCCAAGGCCTTACAATTTCTGCTGACCGTGATCTCTCAGCCTTTGTTCCATATTTGATGATGAATCCTGACACAGGCTTTGTTCAAAATTCAACTGTGGTTGATCTCAAAGCAGGTGAAAGTGTGTTGCTTACCGTTCTTGCACCGCCTCGAACCGATACAGCTGTTGTTTTGCTTGGAGATTACGGACGTGAAAACTGGCCGATTCGTGAACTCAACGAGTCTTGGAAAACATGGTGGGAGCGAGGGGGTCAAGATGACAAAAATTCCCAGGGCATCTCACGAGTTGTTGGCGAAAATGGTAGTCTAAACACAGTCCAGACCTCCAATTCAAACGGTGGTGGTGTGACGCCCGTCCTTCTTTCAATCGAGCGCCCAGCAGCCCCTGCCTACTCTGAGGCTGATGGTGGGCGGCACTCAACTGGTGTTGTGAACGGAAGGACGACGTTCAATTATCTCTCAAGTTTGAGCGATCAAACGGCAGATCCAACCGATGTTGTCGATGGTGCTCTTGGCTATCTTGATCGTTGGGCTGGACAAGGTAATGCTGCTTACGAAGATGCTGCATTGCATCTCATCCAAACCTTGGAAAATTTTGGTCTTGAAGTCATTACCCAACGATTCGTGTACGATTCTGTCATGACCGGTTCCCAGAATCCAGAAGCGTACAACATCTGTGGCTACCGATGGGGTGAAGTGGATCGAGACAAGTGGATGGTTTTCGGTGCTCACTTTGATATCGCTCCTCCTGTGAACGCCGTAGTACTCGACCCCCACATCTTTGGTCGTACATATGGAACCCGTGTTGGTGCTTACGACAACACTGCTGGAACGAGTATGGTGCTGACCGTTGCTGAAGCGATGGCTGGCTACAGCACTCGAAACACCATGGTCTTCTGTCTGTGGTCTGGTGAAGAAGGTGGTAAGCGTGGAAGCGATTTCTGGACCGATGAATGGGTCAAGAATGAGAATCCAAATGTGGAAGTAACGAACTACGTCAATCTCGATATGGCTGGCGTGAATTGGCCTGGTGGTGGAGGGGCTCCATGTGGAGGTAATCACGGTCCTGACGGTGGTTGCGATCCAAATCCAGAAATCGATCCAGATGGCTATCCGAAAGATGACGAAGTATGGCCAATGCGTGTTTACATCGGACCAAGTCTTGATCATGATGTCATGAATCAGCCGGGAATGGTTGGCCTGGCTATGTGGATTGGATCCGATGCTATTGGTGTCGAGGAGCAGATGTCTCCACTCCTTGGTGAGGGATACGACGCTGAAACATGGAAGGTTGACGATTGGCTTGCAAAGGATCGCCCAGAGATTATTGTGTACGAAGATACGACGGCGCGTTCCGATCACGCTACGTTCCAGGACAATCTTGGTACCGTAACAATGGGCTTTGGAGGACTTGTTGACGGTTATTGGTGCTACCACCAGACATGCGATACACTCGACGAGATGATCGATTGGATGGATACAACCGGCAAAGATTACGGTGAAGAGCAAAGTGGTACGAGCAATCTTGTCGATGCCTTGGACACCATAACATGGTGGGCGACATATTCCTTCTTCCACCTTGATGAGAACCCCGTAAAGAACGCTTACTTGGATGAGTGATTGATTCATTTTTCTTTATTAAAGGCACACAAGTTATATGCAAACGTCGCGAGGCGTGAGTATGGAAGATGGTCAAACACCCTTTGCGAATTGGGTCAAAACGAATGCCTCGACCGCAAATTTACTCTCAATTATCATGTTGATTTTTGCAGCATGGGCAGCAGTTGAAATCGTCACAAACGTAGTTGGCAACGAAGTCCCGCCAGTCACGGGAACAGAAGTGCCAGGTGACGATCAACGGACCAATGATGGGAAAATCATCGGACTTGGTGCCGTTGCTGGAACGCTCGGCCTTGTTTTGCAACTCCTCATTCCGCGAGAAGAATCAGAAACTGTTGCTGAATCTGAACCAGAAGAAGACGAAGAAATCGATGAAGTTGTGGACATCATGATGGAAGATATCGAGTCTGATGATGGTGAAGAGGGAGAAGAATCCGAGGAAGAACAAGAAATCTCTGAAGACGATATCGTGGAAGAGGATTCAACTGATGATGGGGATAGCCTTGAAGAGGAAGACCAAGTCGTTGAAGACGAAGCCGAGGAGACTCCTGAAGAAGAAGCTCCTGAAGAAGAGGAAAAAACTCCTGTCAAGAAAAAGAAGTTTTGAGGTGAAGAAAAATGTGGGAACATCGAGCAGTATCGCATAAGCAATTCAAAGAAAGTGGACGAATTACCCCAACTGAAACCTATGTTCAGTTGATGGATAAAGTCGAAGACGCCGTCAAAGAAGCACAAAAGATGCCTTTTGATCATGAAGAATTCCTCAAGTACATTCCAAAACAAGGACCTTGGGAACCTATTCATGAAACAGACGATACAAAGGGAGACCCACGTACACGATACATCGGCCCCGGTCGCCCTAAGTTGCTCAACACCAACCTCTTCCTAGGTTCTACTTGGATTGAATCTGAGCGATTCAAGTTTGAGCGCCGAATCAGCACACTTTCTGACTTCCTCAAGCAAAAGACGGTTGTCAATGCAAACATGTGGACGCCAAAGCAACTCGTCACCACGCAGACGTTCTTCTTCTGTTCAACTGGTGATGAAGAGCGATTAGGTGGTTCCATGCTCACTGGTGAAACTGTCTCGAGCGGTCACCCATTCCTAGGTGATGGTGGCGAGGAAGATGGTGTTGCAGAGTGGGAACCAATCCTCTGGGGTCTCGGGCACCGTGGTGTTGTACCAGACTCCGATCCACAAGACAAGGTCTACTATCCTTCGTTGATGCACCGTGGTGTAGCTTTCAACAACCGTCTTGGATGGATTCGATACTCGCCTGCTGGATTTGGTAAGGATGCAAGTGGTTACCTCATGACCAAACCAACAACATGGATTCACCCTGCTGTTGATGGCAACCGAGATACGGCTACTGCATTCAATCTCTTGGTGAACCTACCTGACCGACGTATCTCCTTCGGTGAAGAAGGAATCACTGACGTCTTCCTCACCACTGGAAAGACGTCCTTGTACACAATGATGGGTATGATGTCCTCTTCGACCGTTCGACAAATGTTCGGCGCAGGTTCCGAAATGGTTCCTCTTGAATTCCACTGCATCGAGCCAGGTCTTGACGAGTGGATCAAGAACGCAAGCGATGAAGACAAGTATGCTCGTCTCTTCGAAGTCACTGCTTGTCTTGGCTACCTCCTGACCGATCCAAAGGTTGGCTCACTCGGTGGCGCTGCTAAGCGTCGACGATTGCTGCTCTATCCACACGATCAAGGAAACCTCTTGACATGTGTCAACGCAAGCCAAGTTGCTGACCACGCACTGAAGTCAAACTATGCTGCTACGGTCTTCACCAAGCTCGACCAGGCGGACTTCATGAACCGTGTTGCTCGTCGATACAAGGCATACGCTGACCTCGTAACTGCAAGTGATTTCGCTAAGGGCGCTCGCTGGATTAGTCAAGCAATGATTGAGGGTGACAAGATTCTTGGTCCAAACGTGCATTCTATTCTCGCTGTTCGTGGATACGATATCCTCAACCTCGATGAGTACATGGAATCGTTCAACGATGTTTCAGCCGCTCCTGAGCGATTGATTCGACGTGTTGTTCAATCCGTTGCTACAAATGCACTCAAGACATTGTTCCCAATGGATATGCTTGGAGAAACCAGTGGCGCACAGCCATTCTCACACATCTTTGCGCCAGCAGGTAGCAGTGAACAAGCGCTTGTCTACTACACGGACATTCGATTCCTTGTTCCAACGTCCATCGACAAGCTACGCATGATCACAGGTGCTCGCGGAGCCGACCGTGGACGAATGCGAGAAGCTTACGGTCAAATGACCGGTGCTGACCCAATGACTGGGCTCTCCATCATCGATCTATGTCTCCCGTTCCTTGCTGATATGGGAGAGGAATCCTGGCAGACAGGAACCGGTCTCAATGAAGACGAAATCATCGTCGAAGTCACAATGGCTGTCAACCCTGCTATCGTCTGGAAGAACTTGTTGGAACCAACAACAAACGAAGTCTTTGATCTACCAAAGGGCAAGAAGGGAACTTCTGCCAACGTTTGGGGTGACATGTTCATGAGCAATGAGCCGCTTCACGAGAAGATGGCGAAGGATGGACAAGGACACTATCTCAACCTTCTCCGATTGTGTTATCACTGGAGTCACGATAAGTCCAAGGAAATCCATGGACTTTGATCACACCAAATTGGATAGCCAAATGACCAATGTCATGGCTGACCACCCTCCGGTTAGGAAATAAATCGGTATTGGTGAAAGGAACACCAAGAACAGTGCAAGCCAAACATTGCTGTTCCAATCCTTGACTTTCAATCCGTCAAGTGGACCAAATGGTATCATG
>JBMYJV010000011.1:0-15824 GCA_049594755.1 Candidatus Poseidoniaceae archaeon | reverse complement strand
GACGCATCAATTTCTTGGCGATTGGACCTGCAGCATCTTCGAGTTCCATCTCCTCTGGCCATTCACGGTCAAGCAACCCATAATCCAGCGATTCTCGCTTTCGGGCATCTTCAATCTCATCTTCGACCTCATTGTGCGCATCTCGTAAAGCAAGAGATTGGTTCAGTAATGCCATTGTTCTTCGAAGACGAGCGCCAATGGTTTTCTCCTCTGTGAAATAGCCAAAAATGGTGTAATCTTCATCCAACGCTACGAGGTTGAACCCTGAGAGTAAATCGTCCTGAATCAGCCTGTATCGGTTTTCACCAGCCTCAACCCATCGACCGTCTTGGAGACGAATCATGACATCTGCTTGCTTGATGGAATCAAGTTCCATCATCGGATGCGAGGGGCTGACCGCGAATGGAATTCGTTGCCAATTCTGCCACTCGCTCCAGCCCACAACAAGAATGACAACAAGCACCCCCAGCAAGATGAGACTAAAGGAGGAAGTTCCAACAAGGACGATGCCAATGAGAGGGAAGAGAAGTAAAAGGCAGAAGCGAACAAAGATTCGACGAGTGTGTTCCTGTGCTTTCGGCGTTTGTGAAAAGACAATGAAGTGATCAGGGAGGCCCTCTTCAAACGTCATCATTGTCACTCCTTTTCGGTGGTAGGAACCCGGACGTTTTCATAGGTTTGTTGCCATTCACCAACATCGTGGAAAAACACAGAGATGTTCTTGACATGTTGTGCGACATCAAAACCCCAAGCAACGTCCCATGGTTCAAGTTTCGGCGCCAATTTCGCCCATTGATTGGTGACACCACGCACCTTTCTTCGCTGATGATTGTAGAGGAGTGCTGCGGTCTGAATCAATCCTTGGACAAGAAGGATTTCAGCTTGCGGGGCATGGCGTGCTTTGAGAGAATTCCAAAGATCTTCCCATGCTTCATGCGCATGCCAAAAACGACCGTTATCGAAATCTTTGCGCCCCCGCTCAAGCAAAACCGCTTCGTCTTCAGAAAGTGGTGATGCCTCCATGGTTGGCCGAAAGCATCGACCATTGAAATGCTTCTCATTTGGCATCAAGGGACACACACTTCAAAAGATAAAAGCAAATCTTCCTTCTTGCGGGGTGAGGTAATTGGAGGATTTTATTCCCGGAGACGTGTTGGAAACGAGGCGCGGTGGCGTCGATGTTCTGCGACATCTTGCTCAAGAGTTGGCGACCCTAGAGCAAAATGGATCCATTCAGATAAGTCGTAACATTCCAAACGTTGGTGAGCGTGTTGGCCATCTTCTCATCTTTGATGGAACCCTTGCAGCAGCCTTCCATCACGCCGACAAAAACCGCTTGGGTGTTGAAGCGCTTCTTGAAATCGAGTCCGATGCTTCAACGCTCGATGCAACAATGAGCCTCCATGAAATGAGTGAAGCAACCTACATCAGCACACTCTCACAGTATCCTGAAGCACGATTGGTCAATTCAAACCAAGAGGAAAAAGAGGAAATGTGGTGGGCTTCTGTTCGCACACCTCGTCGAAAAATCGAGCGAGAGGAACGCCTACCCGAACTCAAACCGAGCGTATCCGTTCCTGAAGCATTGCGACGTCGAAGTGAAGCACGCTTGAGAAATCAACAAGGAACCATGCTTCAACGCGGCCAGGTATGGCTGGAACACAGCATCGAAGTCGACGATGCATTCCACCTCGCTCAACAAATGGACGAATTGGATGAACCGTTCCTCGTTCTCTCAAGGCAATCACCACCTCGCATGGAGAACTATTTCAAGAAAGGACTCGAACACTACCGTTGGTTATCAGAAACGGAGCACGAACGTACGCTTGAGCCATCGCTCGAATCGATCCGAACAGCTGTGGATGTTTTCTTCGAGCAACACAAAAAATGCGCTCTGTTCTTGGAGGGTATTGAGTACCTCTCTGGCATCCATGGCGAACAAAGGGTCATTGAGATGATTCGTAGCATTGTCGACCAGACGCGTTTGAACGGAAATGTGTTCATCCTTACCTCCAACCTCGAGGCGTTCTCGACACAGCAACGTGCTCGATTGGAGCGTGAGTGCTCACGATTGAGCAAAGAACAACTTCAATCGTGGTTGTTGGATGTGGAAATCTTAGCAGAACATCCGTACTTTCAAACAATCGATGAGGAAGAAGAGGCAGCACTTGGAAGACATCTTGAGGAGAACACCCACGACCCGGTTATTGCTTCAGAGCAGATTACTCATCAACCCACAACATCGACACCATCGCAAGTTGAACATCAATCAATCAAGGTGGATGAAGAACTTCAATCAAAAATGATGGAATGGGCCAAAGAATCTGAAGAGGAACAAGACATTCTCACTGAAGAACTCGAAGTTACGGACGAACAAGTAGAGCGTCTTCTTGAACGCAAACCTCGTACACCACAGCGTATTGTTCGAAGACGGATACATAGCCCTCAGTTAACCAAAGAGAATACGATGGATGCTGCAGCGAAGCATGGCAAAACGGTTCCATCATTACAGGCGATCGATTCAAAGATATCGAAGCGTTTTGTACCCACTGCCTCAATGAGAGAGCATGCATTTCCGCCCTCAAAACCTCCGCGTGCACGGCACGGCATCGATCAGGCAGCGGCATCGACTGTCGGGAAAAAACTCGCTCAATTCCCTCCGATTAAATCGACGGGACACATACCGGTTGCCGTATCGACACCGAAACATCAACCATCCAACACAAAGACGTCGCCACATGCTCGTGAGCATGCATCAGCAAAGCAACGGTTTTCAGATGAACACGAACCGGAGGGCGACGCATGAGCATTGAGAAAACCAATCGATTGCGCATTGCACTGCAAAAGGCAAAAGCGGGTCTTGAATCACAAGATGAACAAAACAAAGAGAATCCATCCAGACTTGGACGACTTCTGAACAAGCCATCCTCTCTGTCGTCAGAGCGTCGTCTTATACCATCTCAACCAATACACGAACGGCCACTGATGGCAGCCATCAGCAAAGAAGTGCTTGGAGAGGAGATCGAATACCAACCTACGATTGAATTGGAGAAATCGCACCCAGTTTCGAGGTTGAAGAATTTGCGTGAACGGAATTTTGACGATTTAATTCCAGAGGGAAGTCTGAGCGACAAAATTGGTTTCTCTTCAATGGGACAACCACTTTGGTCATCGATTCTCGATGAACAACGCAATATGCCATCCAAGACGGTACCGACATCGATGTCTGCTCCCAAGCAAGGTGAGCGGTTGCATCATTCAACGACGTTATCCAGCCAGACTCATTGGCCGCAACGGTTGGAATTGAGCCAACATAAGACCTTCAAGCATTGGAAGGTGAATCCGGAAAACGAACGAGCTACACGAGTCTGTGAATCGATCATCGACCATTTGGGAGAACGGCACAATCCACATCTCATCATCGGAACGAGTGAAGTTGGAAAAAGCCACTTGCTGAATGCAACTGGACAAAGTGCTTTGCGGTATTTCGATGGTGATGTTCGAATCATTCGTGCTACGGAACTTGTTGGTGCGGGCCAATTGCCAAATGATTGGCAAGATGCAATCGCAACGACGGCGTTGTTGCTGATCGACGATGTTCACGTCATTGCTGCACATGAAAACCATGCACAAACTGTTGGCCATCTCATTGACCACGCACTGAATCTCGGGGTCCACATCCTCTGCACCTCAGGAACATCTACCCGTGACTGGCCGTCCTCACGCCTGTGGGAATTGTTACGTCATGCATCGACTTCAACGATGCTTCCGGCTTCAGAAGCAAGTTTGGCCTTGCACATCAAGCATCAAACTTCGTTGCTGGGTATGCTCCTCGAGGATGCACACATCGTGCAGGTTCTCAGCCACTCAGGTCAATCATGGAGAGGCGTTGAGGCGGCCATTTCCATGCTGAAAGATGCACATGAGCGTGGAGAAAACATCGTCGATCCAGAGGATGTCATAACAATTCTAACAGGACGTACATTGCAGTCCACTACGAGGGATGATTCAATTCCAGAACCATCCATCTCCTTAGCCTCAGACATTCTTAGGCGAGCAACCGACGTTGTCTACTCTGAAGTTGATGCTGCTGGAATCGAACTTCATACGACGGCGCTTGAGATGGAAGAGGACGATTGGGAGCCAACCGAAGTATCCGCTGAAGATCTTACCAGCGCAAACGATTTGCTCGAAATGCATCTGCGTACAACGTTGGATGAATTGACTCCAGAAGCGCCAACCGTTCTCGATGTAGATTCACGTGACCGGCACCTCACACACCAATTGGGAACCGTAAGTGGCAGCGATATCGAGCGCACAGCAGACCTACTCGCAGGAATTGATGCTTCCATCGATGAAGCACTTGCAGAGCGTGAACGATTGATGGTACGAGATGACCTCCGACTACGTCATCTTGAACTCAAGATGGAGGAACTCCTCGAACGTACGGCTCATGCTGACGCCAATGAGCTCATCGATATCGTTGATGAATTGAGAGTGATTGAACACGAACTCGGCTTGGTGAGTGAAGATGCGATGGAAGTCTTCGAAATGGAGGATGAAGAAATTCGAATCGCTCACCTATCGACGATTCGACCAACAACTCGACTTCTAGGTGAAGAAGAATGAGAGGTGCTTGGTGGGCCGAGGGGGTTCACTTCTCCTGCCAACCCGATTGTGGACGATGTTGCGATGAGCCAGGCGGCATTGTTTACTTGTCTCGAGTTGATGCACAACGCCTTGCCGACCATGCGGGGTTGAGTGTGAAAGAGTTTCTCAAGAGGGATTGCACAACAACATTGGATGGTCGTTATGTTCTCCGCTCGAATCAATCCGATGGAATTTGCATCTACCTTGATGAAAAGAAGCAATGCAGCATCTATCAAGTACGTCCTCAGCAGTGCAAAGCCTTTCCTTGGTGGGCAGAAAATCTACGAAGTAAGCGATCATGGAAACAAGTGAAAGCAACGTGTCCGGGGCTGACTGCAGAGGATGCAATTCTCATCAGTGGTGATGAAATCCGATTGCACGTCCATGCTGATCGACAATCAACCCAAGGTTTTCGAGTTTGGCAAGATTCGTAATTCGGTGTAGTTTCGCACACCTATCGGATTCCTTTCCGTCCTTTCCTTTATACGAACGACCGCGTTGGCTATCAACGGTGAGACTATGACAAAGGAAGCAGACCATTTGCTCAACTTGACTGAAGCTCACCTTGATATCGGGATGCGAGGCGTACCAGTCGGAACCTGCAGAACGTCGTTCGTTACATCAAACGAAGGCGTCCACTATTGTGGTTACCCGATTGCAGAACTTGCTGAAATGGAGCCGGAAGACGTCGTTTACCTTCTCCACCACAAGGAATTGCCCACGGCAGAAGAGTCCTCTGCTTTCAGGCAAGACCTTGCTCAGCGAGCAAACATTCCAGGCGATTTCGCACCTATTTTCTCAGCACTTCCACGCGATGGACATCCTATGGATTGGCTTGCCATCGGAATTCAAACTCTTGGCATGTGGGATTGCAAGAACGATTGGAGAGAGGATGCCCTCAATCTCGTGGCTCGAATGCCACGTATGATGGGTCTCCTCTTCCGATATCGTGAAGGACGAACAGATGACATTCCTGCGGACGATACCAGTTTGTCAATGGTCGAACGATTCACGCACACTTTGCAACTCGATGTTGACCAAGAGAAGTTGGCACGTGTTCTCTCCGTCTACCTTGTTCTTCACATGGATCATGGCGGTGGCAACCTTTCGACATTCGTAGGGAAGGCTGTCGCAAGCGGACATGCGACATTGTACTCTGCTATGGCGAGTTCAATGAACGCCCTCAGCGGCCCACTCCATGGTCGAGCCAACCAATCATGCTTGGAATTCGTTCTACGTGTCGGAACGTCCGATCCGGATAAGGTAGAACAATTCGTTCGTGGAGAGCTTGCAGCGGGTCGGCCAGTCTTCGGTTTTGGTCACGCCGTTCTTCGTGCAGAAGACCCTCGAGCCACCGTTCAATTTGCTCTCGGCGAGAAAATTTGTCCTGATGACGAGAACTTCAAAGTCATCCGAACGCTCCGAGAAGTTGCTCCACGCGTCCTCTCTGAAAATCCAAAAATCTCCAATCCAAACGCCAACGTCGACATCGCGTCCGGTGCTTTGTTGCACCACGTTGGACTCAAAGACCCAAGTTACTACACGACCTTCTTTGGTTGGGCAAGAGTTGCAGGTATAGGAGCACAAATCTACGATGAGCGAGTCGTTGTCCGCAATGGGAAAGGTGTTCCAATCTACCGACCGAAGTACTTTGCTCGTGACCAAGTCCTTCGGCACGTTGAGTGATTACGAGTTGAGATCAATCTCAACATAACCCTCGTGTTCACGTACGTCATACATTTTCAACGAAGAGGGTTTCCGGAGTTTTCCGAGAAATCTACCATAGGCTGGAAAATAATGTGCTGGCGACCATTCGTTGACCGAACCATCCTCTGGGTGGTAGGTCGTTTGATGCAATGGACATCGCAAGCAACCATCCTTAATCTTGCCACCCCAATGCATGGGCCAAGCCATGTGACGGCAGAGTGCATTGCTACCAAAGATTCCTTGTTCAGTTCGCATCACAAGGACCATCTTTGCCCCAATGGCCTTCCCTTTGACCTTGTTCATCTTGAGTTTCGATGATTTGCACACTCGTTTCCACTTTGGGGCTTTGTTCATGGGTGTCAGTTCCTCTCTGAACATATGAATGGGTGTTCAAATTCATGCAGCAATTGTTTCATTTTTTGAACAGCCATTTATACCTAAAGTCGAGCACTTCGAAATATGGAGAACCCATTCAACGTGTTGACCACATTGTCCGTTACACGACCAAAGGCAACCATTGCTTCGATTATTGTCATCACATTAGCCCTCTCTTCGATGGCTCAGTTCATCAATTTCGATAACAGTGAGGATGCATTTTATCCTCAAAACGATACAACTGAGTTGCTGTATGAAATCGAGGATCGGTATCAAGCATCGCTTGATTTCGTTCGTATCATTGACGAAATAGAAGATGGCGACATGAAGCAGGCTTCAACTTGGGAACAGTTCGCTACCATTGAGGCCGAGCTATCAACCAACGAGCGGTTTCTTGAGTACCAAGAACCTCTCTTCGGCGGGAGCGCTACGAGTGGTCCAGCGGGTTCAGCACTTTTTTGGCTGAACACACAAGACCCAATCACAACGGAGCAATGGCGTAACGCACTCTCCATGAACATTGCTAACGTCACTGTTGTGAGCGAAGAAAACTTCAGCAATGCACTCAACGACCTTCAAACCTCCATCGATGCCATTCCTGCACCGTTCGCACCAACCGCACAGGAATTGCGTGATTGGAATCCTGGTGAGGTCACGGAATGGCAACAACGAATGGATGATGAACTGAACATAAGTGCTGAACTCGGTGCGCTCCTCGGCCAAATTCAAGGGCTTCAACAGAGCCGTACAAATCCTGCAGAAATTGGAGCAATTGCAGCAACGACAGGGCCGCTTCAAGGTACACTGGGAACATACATTGGTTTGCAGAACATCGACCATCGAAGCAACATCATTTCAACCATGCCTGCGGACGACAAAGCGAGTCCATGGGAAAGCGATGGACCAATTCTCATCAGCTTAGTCGTTTCAACTGATCCAGTCAATTATGAAGATGCGGAGATCATTGGCGATGTGCAAGAACTCGTTGTTGAGTGGACAGACGCCTCCATTGCTGAGATGCGGAATGAAACAGGAGACGATGAACTTCGAGTCTTCTCGTTCTCAGCATTCCAATACGAGCAAAATGCAAACATTGGCAAAGAAATTGGAATTTTGACCTCGCTCGCTTTGGTTTTCTTGACCGTATTGTTGTACATCAAGTTCCGTTCTGTTCGGGACACTGCATACGTCATAGGCTTGACCATACTCGCTATCGCGGCAACCTATGGTGCTGCAGGCATCTTCGGACTCACGTTCAATGCTGCCATGAACAGCATACCGATTCTCCTGTTGGCCATCGGTGTCGATTATGGAATCCACGTCGTAACGAGAATTCGAGAAGTCCTACAGGATATGGAACGCGATGATCCCCAAGGCCGTGTGACCATGAAAGATTTCGATACTGAATTGCGTCTGAAAGCAATTCGTTCAGGAGCAGTTCTAACCTCAGCCGCATTGGTCATCGCCATCTTCACAGACATGGTTGGGTTCCTTTCCTTCAGGCTCTCCTCGCAAATGTTCCTTGTTAACTTCGGTACGGTCATTGCCCTCGGTCTCTTTGCTATCTACGTACTCAGCATTTCGCTCCTACCTGCACTCATGACGGCGTTGCCGACAAAGGCATTGCCTCTGAAAAAGTCCGGAGCCATGAACGAAACAAAACTGACTGCGGGAATCGGGGAAATGGCAGAAAACAAACCAGCACTTGTTATCCTTGTTGCTGTGATTTTATCCCTCCCAATGGCGTACGGCATGAGTACTCTAGAGGTCGGTTTTGATACTGCAGATCAATTCGACGATTCGCTTGAAGTGGTACAGGATTTCCTCATGATTGCCGAAGAATTCCAAAGCAGTCCAACACCGTTGTATGTTGTTCTCGAAGGTGAGATTCTCTCCCGAAAGGGTGTTGAAGCCTACAACACTGCCATTGCGACGCTCAGCAATACGGAAGGCGTGACAGGTGTTCCAACCGGCATTTGGGACACCTTGGAGTCGGAGCGTGGAAGGAATCCAACCTTGGATGGCCTACTCAACAATTTGACAACCGAAGAAGGATTTGATGAACTTGAGACATATCTCCTAGAGAACGCCACAGGACGAGACCTTGTCGATTCGCTTCTTTACATCGATGGTCGTCAGACCATCATTTCGTTCCAGGCAAACACGCTCGATTGGCAAGCAACGGTTGATTTCGAAGAAGGCCTTTCGCAAGCGCTTCAAGATGCTGCATCGACGGTTGACGGAAGTTTCACGATGGAGCTCAGTGGCCGTGCGTTGATCCTTGCACAAATCAGTGCTGATGTTGCGATTTCTGCGGTTACATCAACCGCCATTGTCGCCTTCACAATTCTGTTTGTTTTGATTTTGATTCAATTCATTCGAACACAAAGTCTGACCCAAGCCGTACTGCGCGGTGGTGTCATTTGGATACCTTTGATCACCGTTGTTCTGTGGGTTTACGGCATCATGGGTCTTGCAGGATATCAACTGAATTCTCAAACGGTTACCATCGGTGCACTAGCACTTGGGTTGGGTGTTGACTATGCAGTACACTACGTGATTCGATTGGAAGAAGAAGTTGAACTGCATCCAGAAAAGACGGTCGCTCAATGGACCTCGAAAACAACAGCAACGACTGGGCGTGCAATGCTTGGTGCTGCGATCAGCACTGCTGGTGGATTTGCCATCCTCAACTTCTCTGGATTGCTTCCATTGCGATTGTTCGGTCAAGTCTTCATCGTCGCCATCAGCCTCGCCATGGTTTCCAGTGTTACACTGTTACCGACCTTGTATGGTCCGTTCTTGCGTCTTGATGCGAAACAGCACATGCCAGAAATCCTTGAGCAAGAATAATCAGAGAACAGGTCGCTTGGTTTTGCCCGAACCTCGGTGACCAATCATGCGTACGATTTCCCACGGCATACTGCCTTTTTCTTCCTCATAGGCCATGAGTTCATCAACGGATTTCGACCAATTCCATTTGGTTCTCCAGAACGTGAACAGTTCTCTTTTTCTCGATTCATCGCACTCCATCCAAGGAACGACCTCGCTCTCAAGCGACTTGAGAATCTCGATGTGATCGTCTTTGGTCGCCTTGTTCAATCGATCCTGCTGAGATGCATCCAACGGATGTGTTGCTGGACGAGTCCAACGTGCGTGACCACTTGGAAGCCATGTGAGGTTTGGATCGCTCGTATCTGTTAAAGCCGAAAGACCCGCATTGAGAACCGAGTGTTCGATTTTTGGACTGACTGGCCAAAGATAAACTGGGAAGCCCTTGCGTATGGCCGTAAGTCGCTTCAATGAAGTTCCTTTGAGGCCAACGGTCTTGCCAAGAGGAACCATGTTGGTTGGAGAGACAACATACTCCGCAGCACATGGCATCATTGGAGAACCATTGCGTTGGTGCTTGCGCATCAATTTCGAAAATGGGGTAGAAAAATACTCGGGAAAGGCAAGAACACGGTGTGTCTTCTTTCCTGCAAACGGTCGAATGGTTGGCAACAGGGTGGACCAACTCCTCTGAATGCTTCCAAGCTTGGTTGCATTGCCCATGGTCTTGTGAAAGGCGTAATGGACTGTGGAGTGTTTTGGCACATCGTATTGGTCAAGGAGTTGTTCAGCACGCTTCATCGTCTTTCCCATGTGGATGTCATGTTTCTTCGTAGCAAACCACCCACCACTCCGTTTCACCTTGAAGCTTGGACGTTTCGATTCGACCACGAGAACCTTGCCTTCCTCTTGAATAGCACGTTGAATGGTGGCGTCCTCGAGCAACATTTCGAAGGAGCAAAAACCAAGATCAAGCAACTCATCGAGATTCCAATCTTCGACGAATGGTGATCGACCCTTACGTAACGAAGGAGCGACTGAAACACTACGATCGTGGTGAATTACGACATGATTGTCCTTCGTTAATCGAATATCGAACTCGATGGCATCGAACAGCTCCATGGCATGTACGAGACTTTCAAGCGTGTTTTCCGGTGCTTGTTCATACATCGGCTTCACTTCGCCGAAATCATTGTGGTTCTTGAAGCCCCGTACCTGAGGTATGTTCTCAAATGTTGAACAACTCTCTCAATGTTCCATAAACCTCTAAATGCACCATCGATGGACATCAAACATGAATCCCTGGGTGGTCATGATGAGCATGATTCTGTTTCTGACGCCGCTCATATGCTCAATGTTCACAAACCACGACAAAGGTTCACGCGTCAAGTATGGCACATGGTTCGAAACGATTCGCCGACATCGGTACTATCTCCATGCGTTGGGTTATCTCGTGATCATATACTGGAAAAACCTGACCGATGGATTGAATGAACCGATTAAACATCGTACAGGCCATTGGACAGATACCGTTCATGGACTGGAAGGGAATATTGTATTGTGGATACAGACAATCTTTGAGAGTAATGCCCTTACGGCTTTCCTCAACTTTCATTACCTCTTTGTGTACCTCTTTCTCATTTACGTGACGACCGTGTATTTTGCCTATGCAAGCGATAGGGATATGACCGACAAAGTAACGCTGAATTATCTTTTGATTTACGCTCTAGCAGTTCCATATTATCTCTTCTTTAATGTCGAAGTCACATCCTCTTGGATACCTGGCATGGATGCTTTGTTGTATCATGATGGATGGTATTCGACCTTCTATGCAACACACGACCCCCTTGACAACGCCGTCCCTTCACTACACGTAGCGATACCATTCGGAATCTTGATGCTCAATTATCTCCACGTCAAATCGAACGGTCAGACACTGAAAGAGTGGCGACACTATCGTTACCACATGTTCATTCTGATCAACACAATCGTGTTTATTTTCGCTATTCTTTACCTCGGCATCCACTGGATTATTGACATACCACTAGGAATCATCGTCGGGGGAATCGGGGCTTTGTTCATCCATCATGTGCAACCAAGACTACGCAACGATTACGGCGCCTATTTCAAGGGCGTAACACGTGAAAAAATTCGAAAACACGTGGTGGTCGAGGGCACCATTCTGTTGATCCTCTTCGCTGCAATCATGGGTGCAATCAATCACCAAGATGCAACAAATGAAGACCAAGCCTCATTCCGTCTTGGACCAGGAGACACCGTTCAAGACATTCTGTCTGAAATGAGTCCAAAGTACTCAATTACGACGACAATTGAAAATATGGATGATGCGATAACCCTCGAGTACGCCATCATCACGGTCAATCTAGCTGAGGGAGGCTTCTCTGATTATGGAGTGGATTGGCCAGAGATGCAAGGTTTGGCCGAGTATCATTGCACTCAGCAGGTTGCTTGTACAGCGACATTGTTACCAAACGAGCGTATTGATTTGAGACTCCATTCACCGGAAGTCTACACATTCATCTTTTTCCATCACCCTGGTGATGAAGGCGTGCTTGAAGTTCAAGTTGAATCCGATTACGAGAACTCCGACAACTCCATGACAAAGGCTGTTGCACTCTCACTTCCATCGTTGTACATCACTGGATTTGTTGTGTACAGATTGTACCGATTGAACAACGATGGCCGACCATGGTACGATTCTCGTCCATCCCACACATGGGAAGAAGAGTGAGCATTCACTTTTGTAGAACAAACACCTGCGATGACCATGGCGTCCTCTTCATCGTTGGAAGACGCCGTCTCTGAATTGATGAGTTCACCTGGCGGTCAATTGCTGAATTCAGCACGAGATTACCTTCGAAAGCGCGCAACTGCGTTGGTTGGACTATTCCTTACCGGATTGGTTGTAGGTTTCCCACTTGCCAAAAGTATCGTAAGGTGGCTCATTGAGGATCAGCGGTTACCCGATGACGTCAACGTCATTGTCACATCGCCAGTTGAATTCCTGATGCTTCAAATTCAACTTTCTGCCAGTTTAGGCCTATTCTTGGCTTTGTTGCTCGTCTTCACAGAAACAACCCTACGTGGAGCACGCCATCCACTCGTTCTTGAACGGTTTCGAGAATTGAATTTCCGCCCACCAAAGCCGAGTTTCTCGTTCGTTCTGTCCATTGCATCGAGTATGATGTTGGCCGTTTGCGGCATTCTCTATGCATGGGAATTATTGACCCCGATGCTGTTTGAATATCTCAGCAACGATGCACAGCAAGCAGGGCTTTCAACGCAATGGAAACTGGAAGCTTACGTCGGTTTCATTTTGAACTTGTGCATAGCAAGTGCCATCGGATTCCAAGCTCCTGTTGTCACACTGCTTGCCCTACGTATCGGATTGGTGGAACCTCCAACCTTAGCAGCCTACCGTAAGCACATTTGGTTTGCAGCATTTGTCATAGGCGCTCTATTCTCGCCACCTGATCCACTGTCGCTGTTCCTTGTTTCCTTGCCAGTCATCTTCCTGTTTGAAACAGCATTGTTGCTGCATCGAATCATGCCGATGAAATCAACGCAGGCAAACTCCTGACGATGACTGGCATATGCCCAGGTCGGTGTCCACCGTTGAAAGAATGGAAATCAGATCCAACGGTTACACCGAGACCATATTGTTCAGCAAGCATCCAGAGACGGTGCCTCTCTTCATCGGAATGACTGCGATGAAATGCTTCGATGGCATCGACGTTCGATGCCTTCAGATGTTGAATCAATGCCTCATACTCAACACCGTAATACCGAGGATGGGCCAATGAAGTAATTCCGCCCGCAGCATGAACCAATGCTGTTGCTTCTGCAAGCGATGGTTTCGGACGTTCAACATTGCATGGTCTTCCATCTCCAAGCCACTTCTCGAATGCCTCATCCATCGATTCAACATAACCAGCATCCATCATGGCCAGAGCAAGATGAGGGCGCCCAACGCTGCCCTTTGCACGAGACATCACATCTTCAGCATCAATCGCCATACCAAAGGCATTGACTTTGTCGATCATTTCAAGCATTCGAGGAACCCGATCTTCGTGCAGCGGTGCGAGCCATTCCTCGAATTTCTTCAAACCTTCTGCAATCGGTTCGTATGGAAAATAAGCAAGAAGATGCCATGAGGATGGAGGTCGATGGCGAGCATTGGACGCTAGGATAGCTTCATCCCACGGCAATTCAACATCGCATGTGAGTTCAACGCCAGGAACGAACGCAATCCCACGTTGAGCAGCAGCAATCTTTGCTTCATCCCATCCTGCAATTGTATCATGATCTGTGAGAGACCAAACACGGACGGATTGTTGTTGCATAGCATCAGCAAGTTCCTCAACAGAAAGCGAGCCATCGCTGTGGGTTGTGTGGCAATGCAAATCGAACGAAGAACTCCACATTAGTCAAACCTCCAGAGCCACCAATTTGAACCTCTCCATTTGAAACTAAAACAAATCATCCAAATTTGGTAATGATGGAACGGTCTCATCGGACTCAAGCAAATCGTCCAAATTAGGCATCTCAGGCAAACTGAGCGGAGCAGGCTCATCCAATTCAGGCAATTCGGGCAAAGGAATGTGAGCTGGCCCATCTGAGACAAACGCTGTTTTTGACTCTCTCATCAACGGTTGAGGTTCTTTTTCATCCTCTTTTCCAGGTAGAGGAATGTAGGCAGGGCCTTCTGAAATGAATTCACGTTCTTCAACGATGACCTCATCAGGTTCGCTTGGTTGAAGTTCAGATTCAAACGTTCTGGATTCAATGTCAGTGTTTCGCTCAGAAACAATCGATGCCGCATACGAACCCAATGAACCACTGGAAAGAAGCGCTGTTGCAGACTCAACCTTACGTGCATCAACCAATTTGGTTTCACCAACAATCGATGAGATAATATTCGACGTGTTCGGAGTTACAGAAGCAACAGTTGTCGTTCCTACGTTTGTCGCACTTGATTCAAAATCCGCAATTTGTTCAGCAACACTGCGTTGCTTGGGAAGTTCTGGAACGGGTCGATCTTGGCGGCACCAGAGTGCAAGCAAACCGAGACATATCGAAAGAACGAGCCAAATCCATTCTTGCGTCGACCAGCCGGTTGATGCCCAATAGTCGTTCTTTTCTCCTGTAACAAATCCATCAAACAGTGGTTTGAGAAGAACACGTTGCCCCTCTTGTCCAGGATATCTTCCAAGGAACGCATTGCCAAGCAATGCAATGAACGACATACTCGCAACAGTGGTAGAAAACGCAGCGATTCGAGGCGCTCGTTGCTCCATGGCCTTCACATCATGAACTCAAAAATTCTGCAGCAGTGACGGTGTTGGCCATGAGCATAGCCACGGTCATCGGGCCAACACCACCTGGTACTGGCGACAACAACGATGCATTCAAGGCCACATCAGGGTGCACATCACCGGCAAGTCTCCATCCCCTTTCACGGCTGGAATCATCGACGCGATTGATCCCCACATCAACAACGATGGCTCCTTCTTTGACCCAATCGGGTTGAACCATTTCAGGACGACCGACAGCAGCGATGATGACATCTGCTTGCAAGCATTCGGAGCGTGCATCCTTGGTTCGGGAGTGAACAACTGTAACGGTAGCATCAGCACCACGAGCAGCAAGCAAAAGCGCCTGTGGCATGCCTACGTTGAACGATCGACCGAGAACAACAGCTTTCTTTCCAGTCAAGTCGACCTCAGCCCAGCGAAGCATTTCCATGACACCAGAAGGCGTACATGGAACCATACCATCGCTTCGACCTTGAACCAAGCGTCCAAGATTGACTGGATGGAACCCGTCCACATCTTTCCGTGGATCAATAAGTTCAGTCAGCGCTTCCTCATCCATATGCTTTGGTAGCGGCGACTGAATCAAGATGCCATGCAAATCACGTTGCTCGTTCATGGCACGAATGTGGTCCGCAACAACCGATTGTTCAGTATCTTCTGGCAGTTCGATGTGCGTGGAACGGATACCAAGTCGTTCGCAAGAACGAATTTTGTTGTTCACATAGACATGCGATGCTGGGTCGTTGCCCACGATGATGACTGCGAGATGAGGTTGAACCGAACACGCAGCAATACGCTGTTTCAGTCGCTCTTCCAAGTCAGCAGCACATGCCTTACCATCGAGTCGAGCAGCGCTCATGAATCGACCAAACGCTTCAACGGTTTGAGGATTCTTGTTCAAGGTACTGGTGGAGCCAACGGAGG
>JBMYJV010000010.1:16454-16733 GCA_049594755.1 Candidatus Poseidoniaceae archaeon | reverse complement strand
ATGATGGCAGGAATGTCAGCGACTTTGTAGCCAATCATGGTCTTTGCAACGTAAGGAATGGTGATGAACATTGGCGAGCGAATGGAGAGGCGGTATGGATTCTTACCACGACCGTCTCCACCACCTTGGATGTAGAACTGAGAAGCGCCACGTGTGCACTCATAATTGCTGAAGCCAGTCGCACCTTCTGGTGCTCGTGTTGGAGCTTTGGTAATGATCATCTCATCGCCTGTGTTGTAGTGTGTATTCGCTCCACCTGGAATCTTGTCGAGGGCATCG
>JBMYJV010000010.1:686-16444 GCA_049594755.1 Candidatus Poseidoniaceae archaeon | reverse complement strand
TCGAGTGTCATTTTGCACGATTGTCGCATCTCTTCCATTCGAACTCGGTATCGATCGTAACAATCAGCACCCTTGACCGATGTTGGTTTCTCAACAGCAGGTTCCCAATCGACTTGATCGTACACAGAGTATGGGTGTGCCCATCGAACGTCGTAGTTCACTCCGGCTGCACGAACGTTTGGACCGGATACACCAGAATTGACCATATCTTCGGCACGAGCATACCCGACACCTTGGAGTCGAACCAACCAGATGGTCGACTCATCAAGCATCATTTCATACTCGTTGATTCGGTTCTCGAACAACTTGATCTTCGCACGAGCACGGTCAGCAAATCCAACAGGAAGGTCGCGCTTGACACCACCAATACGTGGGTAGTTGTAGTGCATTCTCGAACCTCCGAGTTCTTGGAGAAGGTCAAGGAACATCTCACGGTCACGCATGCACCAAGTCATCAATGTCAGGTTTCCGATGTCTGGGCCAAACGCACCAAGCCACATCAGGTGAGAAGCAAGACGTTGCAACTCAGCAGCGATAAGCCGGATGAATTCAGCGCGCTCTGGAACTTCGACTTCAAGAAGGTCTTCAGCAGCATAGATGTAGGAATTGGACCAAGTCATTGCACTTACGTAGCAAAGACGGTCACAGTACGGCGTAACTTGGGTGAAATCTCGGGCTTCTGCAATCTTCTCAACACCTCGATGGATGTATCCGAGTTCGGCTTCTGTGTCGACGACGGTTTCACCATCAACCTTGACACGCAGTGTCCAGAGTCCGTGCGTCATCGGGTGTTGCGGCCCCATTGTAATCCACATTTGTGCCATATGTTCACCTCACTTTACGCGGCCCTCATCCGCAGGTTTGCGCACAAATCCTTGTGCATCATCGTACATTTCGTTGAAATCATGATATCGAATGTTGTGTTGTTTTTGCAATGGGTGGAATCCTTCAGGACTGTCGTGAGGATTCAAGACACGGTGCATGTTTTCGTGACCTTCAAATCGAATTCCGACAAGGTCCCATGTTTCTTTCTCGTTCCAGTCAGCGCCAACCCAAATCGACTGAACGCTCGGAACAACAGGCGCATCGCCTGCTGGCAAATCGATGAGAACTTCAACTTCGAGAGGAATGGATGGTCCTTCCAATTCGCTTGCCTTGAGAACATCTGCTGTAAACGGTTCAACGTCTCGAACAGGTTGTCGCAAGAAATGGTAGGCAACGCCCCAGCCGCGCTCAGAGCTGTCTGGATAATGTGTGCCAGTGATCATCGAACAGTAGTTTACGCCAGCATCATAGCGCAGCCACTTGGCAAGCGCAACCCAGTGCTGTGGAGGGCAGGTCATTCGTACGAATGCAAACTTTGCTGCATTGCTGTGATGTTCAACGGATACAGTAACACCGCTACCACCGAATTGCTTCTCGGCTTCTTCAGAGAAAGCGGATGCTGCCGCTGCATTTTGTTCAGCAGAAATACTCATTCCCATGTTCAGTCCTCTCCTACAATGACTGGCTTTTCGCCATCGCGACCAGTGCTTGGTGCGCCGCCGATGCGGATGATTTTCTCGCGGAGAAGTCCGAATCCATCGATCAGAGCCTCTGGTCGAGGTGGGCATCCAGGGATGTAAACATCGACTGGAATAACGGTATCAACACCCTCGAGGATGTTGTACGACTGGAAGTAGGGTCCGCCAGAGATAGCACATTCGCCCATGGCGATGCAGTACTTTGGTTCAGGCATTTGCTCCCAGAGACGAACAACCTTGTCAGCGAATTTCTTGCTGATTGGCCCGTTGACAAGAAGAACGTCCGATTGTCGAGGGGATGAACGGAACAAAACACCGAATCGATCTCCATCGAACCGAGGTGTTGCCGCAGCTGCCATCTCAATAGCGCAGCACTTGATTCCCAAGTGAAGAGTAAAGAGCGACTTTCGGCCACCCCAGTTGAAAAACCGTCCAGCGAGAACGGAGAGCAGTTGCTTGATTTTGGTTGCTTTGAGTGCTTCGTCGGTGACATCACCAACAACTTCGACCAATGCACGACTGTTGAATGCGGTATAATTTTCTCCAGATTCTGCCATTTGATTCACCTCAGATGTAGATTCGACCTCGCTTGCGGAATACGTACCAAACGCCGAGAGACATGATGGTGAAGAAGACTGCAATGATGGCAAGTCCTGCTTCTGCTTTGGCGATGTCTCCTCCGAGTTTTGTCTCCTCAGCAGTCACCATGCCGCCAAGCACGAGAAACATGAAGGCAACGTCGAAGACGAGGAAGATGATGGCGTACCAGTAGTACTGGAAGTGGAATTGAATCATCGCGTCACCGATTGGCTCGCTTCCACATTCGAAGGTCGAAAGACGGCGAGGGTAGAGGCTGTGATCTCGCTCGTACCCTTCCAGAAGATACGATCGTGTGATGTGCGGTCGCGAAGGGTCCGTACGTGGACGAAGTGCCCATGACATGATGAAATTTGTAAGGGGCATGAGAATACCGACAATGGCCAAGAATGCAATTGAAAGATAGGCGCTCGGAACTGAACCAGTATCGACCATTTATCATCGCCTCAAGAAAGCATCCGCTCTCTGATTAAACCGACTTGAATACCCTCCATAAGCGTTCCCAGTCGGCCGTGAACGAAATGCCATCTTCATAAGACCGATTTTCGGGCAACGTCAGCCGATTTACTGGCGTCGACTGAGGATGAAGACGACACCCACAAGAAGGAGGAAACCACCTGCGAACATTGTGACGGTTGTATCGTCTGCAAGGCCTAAGAAGCCTTGATCTGGTTCACCAGTTACATCGAATTGTTGGTTGACGCGTCCGATAACACCAATTTCCTCGGGTTGGACGGAAAGAGTGAAGTCGAATGTGTCCGCCAATTCTGCACCATATGGTGGTTTTATTTCCACGATAATTTCCATGATTTCGCCTTTCTTGAGCGAGCACTCGAGGCTTGAAAGTGTGATTTCAGTACAATCTGAGGGACCTTTGAGTTTCAACTTCCATCCACGCATGTTATCGGACGTGAAGATCTCTGTTTGAGTCTCGACGTTTCCATCGTTGCGAACCTGTACAGTGAAGGTGTAACTTTCCGGATAAACCAAATCGAACGAAGTGGTTTCAGGCTCGATGATGTTCAAGTCGAAGATTTTCTGGACGCTCAAGGACACAGTCGCTTGTCCTGTTCGATTGGCTGCGTTGGACTTGCTTGTGACAACGATGTACAAATTGCCACCCTCGCCAGTAAGTGTCGCCTGATTGACTTCGACTTTGAGTTCGAGGTACACCTCGTATGGACGTACGCTGTATCCCTGGCTCAGATTGAGTGTAAACAACATCTCGGAAAGCATAGCATCCTCGGTGTTCTCAAGGTAGGGGCTTCCCGATGCATCCAAAACGAACGCGCTGTTGTTCTCATCCCAAATTCCGAAACCGAATGGAACACTTATCTCGTTGTTTGAGGCGATTGGTAGTCCTTTGGAGTAAACGGTACGGGTTGCGATACCGTTCAATCCCGTTAGTTCAAGAACAGCAGTATCGTCACCATTGCCCATGTTGCGAATCCACATTCCGATGGTTTCCTCATCGCCAGGAGCGAGGATCAACTCACCAGTGCGGCCATCGAGACCTCCTTCTTCGAGACGAACATCCATGGCGTAATCTCTGGTTGTGAGGAACGCAGTGAAACGTAACTCCCGTTGATTATCTGGGATACCATCACCATCGTCGTCAATGCTGTTTGAGTCGCCTTTGTTGGTAATGCGGACGGTGAATGTCGAGTATTCGTCGCTGTCCGTCACTGTTGCGATGAAGAACAACTCCTTCGTGGCTTGGGCGTCGACTGAAATTTCTGTGAATCGGTTTCCTGCCTCATCTTCAAAGAAGTACGACCAAGATGGTGATGCAGTTTGTTGAATGACGGTGAGTCGGAAACTGTCCTCAACGTTACCAGTGTTTTCAATGTCAAATGGGAACGTAACTTCATTCCCGTTCTTACCCGTCTGCGTGAGGGCTACGGAATTTGCCTCAAAGCCATGCACAGCTGCAACAGAAACGGAAAGCGTGACCTCATCGTAAGGCTCTCCTCCACTGGTAGGGGCGACGGCAAGATCGATGTTCACAACTTCCGTTGCTAGCGCATCGTCTGGCAATGTTACCGTGACATCAACCGTCTCTTTTCGGTTCGGCGTGTGCTTCGAGTCGAGTGTGACAAGGGTTTCTTCCAATTCCACAGTCCATCCACTTGGTAGCGCAGAAGGGGAAATTCGGAACGAGTCGACCCCGTTTCCTGTGTTTTCAACAGTCACTGAAGTCGTAGCAGATGTTCCTGGTTCAATGTTGTTCAATTGCGAAGAAACCATCGAAATGGTTGCACCATACGACTGGCCAACGGTAATGGTCAGTTCAGCATCACACTTGACCTGTGTTCCGTCTTTTCCTTGGATGAATACGGTCTGCTCCTCACCCGCATTAACAGAATCATCTGGATTCACTTTAAGGCTAAACGCCTTTGTTCCTGACCCACTGTATGGTAGAAGGCCACTGGAACCACCAACAAAGGAAACCCACGCTTCCTTTGGTCCAGCAGTGTCTGCCCGGATGGTCCAGTCGGAATTTCCTTGGTTGGTGAATGTCGCTGTTAACGTATCCTCGCCATTGGGTTCCACGTTAATCGATGTTTTCGAAAGAGAAAGGCTGCATTCCTTGAGAATTGGGACCGTGATATCGAATGTTTGCGCATCGCTCGTGTTGCCAGTTGGATCTTGTGTTACTGTACCGGTGACTTCCCAGCAATACTTGTCCGCCTCTTGTTCGTTGGTAACACCGAGCGATATGGTCACCTCTTTTGTTTCATCAGGGTCGACTGAAACCGATGATTCTGATAGTCCAGGGGACAATGAACCTGGATCTGAACATCCTGAGGCAGAGTTGTCCTCTTCAATAACAAGATTTACAGTAGCTTGTTGCTGTCCGGTGTTCTCGACAACAAGTGTCCACTCAGTCGTATCTTCACCACCCCATGTCTTACTTGAAGTTACCATGGATAAATCGACACCGTACAATGCGTTCCCTGATCCATCGCCCGCAGTACTGGTGACGGTGGCCGTTTCGGTGGCTGGTTGACCTGGTGGGTCTGGGGGCGTTGGTGAATCTTGAGCATTCGCAGTAACTGTGGTATCACAGGAGCCTTCAGCATTTTGTGCGAGCGTCACGTTCATTGTCGCCTCTTCATACGACCCCGCATCGATGGCACCAGGAATTTGCGTAATGGTTGAACTGTACGCACTGCAATCCTGTTCTTGACCTTGCGCAGTACTCAATTGAACCGTCACAGGATTTGAACCGGAATTGTAGACTCGTACTGTGTACTCTCCTGCTTCACCAGGATTAATGGTCTGTTCTGTTGGTGAAACCGTTACTTGGATGCTTGCGTCACGCGCTTCATCCGCTGAAGCGATTGGAGCGGCGAGTGGTAGCATGGAGAAGACCATCAATGAAATCAAGAATACTGCAAGTCGCTTCTCTTGATTTAACGTCTTCATTGTGAACCCTCCTATTCACCGGGAGGTGTTGACCTATCAAAAGGATGTCCTTTGTTGTTCACGAATCAAGCCATAACAAACTGTTCAGCAGAAGCCCCACAGTTGGTACATTTCTCAACCGATTGGCACATCGGAGAATCGGCATGATATCGGGCACCACAACCGGGACAACCTCGCATTGGGCCAAGGATTGGGCCTCGGCAGGACCAACATGTTGGTGCTTGTTGTTGCTGGACTGGGGCTGCCATCGTCGGGACGATTTCTTGCTTCACAGGTGCACTCTTCCCACGGAGGATCAAAAGAACGGCAAGAAGACCGACAACGAGTGCAACTCCGGCTCCGATGAACACAACTGTGTTGCTTCCAGCATCCGTTTCTTCGAACGATGCAGTCACATCAATGCTCACCGAGGATGTGGAGGAATCAACATCTTGGACACCATCCAAAACGAACGTCAGTTGTTGTGTTCCCGTACTTGTTCCGGACAATTGTATGGTGAATTGTTGAGAATCTCCGGCAACGGCGTTCACGATATCATCACCAACAATCAATGCATTCAGTCCCTTCGATGTTTCAAGCGTCAACTGATGAGAGAGGGCAGTATTCCCAGTATTGATGACACGGACCTGAATGGTTCCCGTACCTGTTGCATCAAGCGATGAGAGACCTGTGACTTCCCATTCCACGCTTCGTTGCTCAGCGACGAGCATACTTGTTCCCTCTGTCAACGAAACATCACCATCGGAGAGTGTGAACGAGAAGGTAGGTTGTGAAGCGACGTCCAGCGTAAGCGGGAGAATAATCGAACATACGACTGGAACGACATTCTCTTTGGAGACGACTCCAACATCAAAACACTCACCAAAGATTCCTTGTGAGAGCGACGTCGAAATCTCAGGGCTCCACGGAACATCCGCTTCGTTCACCAAGAGCCATGTGAACGTCAATTCTTGTCCTGCTGGGTGGGAACCAGGTCCAAACGGATGGTCGAACGTACGACCATCTTCAAATTGAAGCTCGGAGAAGGCCAGAGACGGTTGTGGTAATTCAAGGACATTGATTTCTCCAAGCCATGTGAATCGCTGAACGCCAACATCAAGGTTGAGTTGGATGTCACCAGAGAGCGCATTTCCGTTGCCTTGAATGGAAATCAGGATGTTCTTGGATTGTTCTGTCCAACCCATTTCAATCGGTTGAAGCGATGTCTGTGATGACCATCCTGTTGGTAGGGAGAGTGTCGGTACAAGGGTCATGTCCACGTTGCCTCTGTTTTCGATGGTAAAGAGGAGATTCAGCAATGCATCTGGACGAGGCGTACCGATGTTTGATTCAAGGAGCAATTCAACTTCTCGCACTTCCATCACTTCGATTGGGATGTCAATTTCCCACGTTTGCGATGGTTCCGTTTGCGAGATTGCAGTCAATGTGACGATGCGTTGTGCACCTGCTGCTGTCGAAACTTGCGGCGGAACAAACTGCATACTGACGTCCAATTGTCCGTTCTTTGGAATCAAGCCAGTTGAACCAGAAGTTGCCCCGGGATCGTTGCTCAAGTCCGAGAATCCAGCACTCCAACCCGAGGGTGCTTGAAGGAACAAATCGTATCCAATCTCCGTGTTTCCATCGTTGTACACACGGATTGTGAGATTGGTTGGGTTGACCGGGTGGACGGGTACAATAGAGTAATCGTATTCGATTCGAAACTCGGGTATGTTGAGAACATCGAGGTAGAGTGAGAGAGGATACGATATACCGTTGTCAACATCGAGACCGACTACATCAATGCGATAGAGCCCCGGCTCAGGCGCCTCAGGATAGACAATTGTAAGAGAAACATCTGACGTACCTTTGCCTTGAAGCGTGAAGTTCGAGGCGGTCATGCCTAGATACCATGGCACTTCGACTCCACTTGAATCAAGGTAGACGCCAAGCGCATCGATTGAGGCATTGGTCTCTAGCAAAGCCGTATTCTCCAACGTCAAATTCCAACTTGTCGTGGTTTGTGTTGCATATTGCACCTGACGTTCTTCAACATCTGCGGTCACCTTGACACCGGGTGCGGTCACATCAACGATACGGGTCAATACGTTGTTGTTCTCTTGGATTTCATCAACGACATCGTCAGGATCGATGACCAGTTCGAGCGTGGTCGCTCCAGATTGTTGAGGCGTCCAGTACCACGTCGATTGTCTGCTTGCGCCAGGATTGATGTCGAGTGTCTGTCGGTCGAGTTCGACTCCGTTTACATTGAAGGCTAGGTCTACAGATTCTGCCTTGATGTTTCCAGCATTGAACACGTTTGTTGTCAATCGAACCTGATCACCAACCTGAGGAATTGTGACGTTCAGTTGCATTGAATCAAGAACAACTTGCGGGTCTGGACGAAGGTCGTTCACACCTTGTCCTGAGACGGCAATAGCAAACGGTTGTGGACCACTGCCTGCGTGATAGGCGTCCTTGACGCGAACCGTCCATATCCCTTTCATTGCCATATCGATGAGTACGACTTCGAGATTGTTGAGGTCGTCTTTGGTTCCTCCTGTTGTTGAGCGCCCGTTGGCGAAGTCGTTCCCGAGATAGACAGTGCCATCGGGTGACTCAACTTCGAGATCAAGATCGTTCACCAAGGCTTTGCTTGCGAAACGGCTTCCTCGATAATCCGACCAAGCAAGGACTGTTTTCAGCTGTGAATTCGCATAGGTGACATTGAAGACGTAGGATTTCGATGCACCAGAACTGGTCAGAACAGATCGGTCATCGACCCAAATGCCTCTGCCCTGGGAAGGTGCGAGTGTTTCCTTGAGATTGACACGGCCCCATCCTTCATCGTTGTTTGGAATGTCTCGAGAATTGATGTCTTGTGCTCCAAGAACAAGAAGTGCTTTGACCAAAGCGCCTTGAGGCGAAGGTCGCTGCGCAATTTCAATCAGATATTCTCGAATGAGTGTTGCAGCACCTGCAGCGTTTGGAGTGGCCATCGACGTCCCAGTGTACTCGAGATACCATGTCGATTGCCAACTTGAACCACCGATGTCTTGTGCCTCTTGTGCTCGACACGAACGCACGTAACCGCCTGGAGCGATGATGTCCGGTTTGATGCGTCCATCATCCGTAGGACCACGGGATGAACCTGACATGAGATTGTCTGGCGCACCGTTGTATCGAGCTTGATGATTTCCAACTGTTACAACGTTCTTCGCAGTTGATGGTGAGCCAACCGTTCCAGGGTTTGGTCCGTCGTTGCCAGCAGCGAAAAGAATGGTCAATCCTTCTTGCCCATTGCTGACCTTATCGTAATTGAACGAACGGTCATCGACGGCTTCAGCTTCTGAGGTGTACTCACCTTGAGTTGAAGTCGCAGAGGAACCCCATGAATTGGTGTGAATCCGTGCCCCTGCGTTGTACGCTGTGTTGAGGAGATAATTCAGTGAAGGTGAAACAAAGTTCCCAGTGTTGTCGTTCTCCATGGCTTGAAAGTACAATTCTGCATCTGGTGCAACACCTGCATAACCGCCCTTGCTTCCATCACCGAGAACGGTGCATGCGACGTGAGTACCGTGACCTGAGTGTTTGTCTGCTGTTGAACCATCACCGATGACGTCGTAGTTTCCAACAACTCGAGTTCCGAAATCTCCGTGATCTTCGTCAAGTCCTGAATCTGCGACTGCAACGATTTGTCCCGAGCCATCGAGGTCGGTTGTGAAGTACGAACGCATGGTGTTGATTTTCATGTGGTTTTTCGACTGGTCGTTGTCAAAGTCCATTTGAGGTTCGAACCGAAGCCACATGACCGATGGTTGACGAACCACATCGAGCAACGAGTCGCTGGAAAGAAGGCCACGGTACTGGCCTTGGTCAAGATGTTCAACATCATCAAGAGCAAGGCCAGCAACTTGGGACAAATCTTGTTGAATGGTGTTTCCATCGGCATCTGCGATGGAGAGAACGTCGAGTTGATGTTCATCCCACCAACCTTCCAATCGAACCTCTTCGCCTTGCAGCATACGTTCTCCATCCTCAAACATGAGCCCATCAAGAAGCGAATCATCAAGGAACATCGCCAGTGGTACATCCCATAGAGCAACGACGCTTTGAACCGACTGTGCCGCTACCATAGCGGAAGATGTTCCTTGAACCATCAGCCCAGATGGACTGATGAACTCACGAACTTCCAATCCCGGAATTTCTGAGAGATCGCTACGAACATCGGACATGTGTCGGTCGTTATCGACAAGGAGCAGTTGAACGTCCAATCGTGGTTCAAGTACCTCACTGGAGAGGGGTCGAACAAGTTCCAAGCCGTCGCCTGAGAACGTCCCAATGCGTGACTCTGCGACGATCAAACGCTCTTCTTCAACATCTGTTGATGCATAGGTTCCGACGAAATCCGAGTAAGCATCGGTTCGGATGGAAAAGAATTCGACATCTCGCTCATCATCGAGGCGTTGTGGTTCGTCAGCTTCTGGGCCGACCATCGAAGACCATGGACTCATCAAGAGGATGATGAGAATTCCAAGGGCTAGACGGACTCGACGCTCCATTACTATCAACCTCGCTTGGATGACGCATTTATCGCTATGGGTCAATTGTTTGAACAAACCACCATCAGAACAGGCGAGTGGTTGTCTCGACTTGATCGACAAAAATCTCGGATGCATAGGCTCCAACTACATGGTTTACTTCCATGAAATTCTGTGTGTTGTCAAACATCGTGTAACGTACTGAAACACGAAGCGTATATTCGTCCCAAACGGTGTATCCAAGGACCATCATCTCGAGATCGTCACCCGCAAGGGACGAATGTGCTTTGACCGAATCAACCTCAACACGCATGGACTGAATCATCAGGCCTTCAGAATCAAGGAATTCAACCTCGACCACAACATCGCGAATTTCTCGACTTCCATCGTTTTGCAATTCAGCCATGACCAAGTGGCCTCCGCGTTGCATGTAGACGGTGTGAATTTCAACATCGTCACGAAGAATCATCCAGTACCAGCCGCTTGCAAGGAGTCCAACCATGAGCATGAGAATCAATCCAGCGATGGCAACACGTACCGGGTTGATGTCTCGGATGCGTTCCTTGACAAACAAAGCCATCTCCTGTGCTTGTCGGTAGGCTTCGGCTTGTTCAGGGTCGTTCAAATCAAGACCCATGTCAGCTGCTTCGCGACGTTGTGTCGCCTCCAGCAAGCCCATTGGCTTCGCAGCGACGATGTCGTCTTCATGAACAATCATTTCCTCATCCATATTCTCACCCAAAAATCATCGCAAAGAGCGAGGCTATACCCGATGTGAACGGTTCGACGACCATGATGTGACGTGTTTCGACAGAACCGCCGGTGAGCGTACTTACCACTGAGAGGTCGGTAACAACGCCATTCACGCCCATTGACGTGGACGTTGGAAGAATACCTGTGAATTGCGCATCGAGCAAGACGCCGCGACCATCGACCTCGAGGTCGCCGAAAATAGGTGCATAGACACCCGGCTCGAGATGGACTTCAGCGCTTGAGACAAGACGGCCGGTCGTAATGTCATCAAGGATGATAACAGGATAACCAAGTGGCCGATGAATGGTAATGGTCGCTCCTTTCAGATCCTCACCAATAATTTCGAAACGGTCCAAGAAGGCACCAGGTGCACCAGGAACGTTGGATTGACGCATGTACAATTCTTCAACGCCTTGATCGGACGATACAATGCGTACACCCCAATCTTCCGTTGTTTCAAGCTTGAACGTCTTTGGAAGGTTCTTAGCAGACATCAGCGTGTCTCCTTTGGCATCGATGGCCCTGCCCGTTGCTTCGATGTACATGTCCATCCGATCCGAATTCGAAGCATAGTCAAGCGTCATCATACCTTGGAACGATGTCTCTTCACGAATATCGTATCGGGTATCTGGAGCAGCAGTGAGTCGCATTTCGGAAGGTATGTCACGGAAGAAGGTCGTCGCCGGCCACCAGAAGCCATCAACAAAACGGTGCTGTTGAATCATCATCGAATCAACGCTTGTTTCACCGACTCTGAATTGTTGAGGGACATCAACGCTCAATGAGAGAATATCACCAATCGTTGATGCGAATTGTGTCGATTGAGGTACACCTTCAATGAAGGTCTCAGCGCGAACAAAATTTTCCAAATCGACGAAGACCGCGTAGGCATAATCCAATCGTTGGCCAATGTCGTAACTCATTGCAACAGAAAGTCGAGGGACAGTGAGGTTGTCTTGCCTTGTAAACTCAGCTCGAAGGGATACATCTCTCGATGTCTCCGTATCCAAGCCGAAGATTTGTAGTTCAGCGGAAGAAAGTTCGATTCCATTCATGGTGATGTACAGTCGTTCTCGTGCTGGAAGCCAATCTTCCAAATCCATTTGGAATTGGTACGTTGGAATCTCGTCTTCGAGGTAAAAGACGTAGTTGATCTCAATTTTGCCCGCAGGCAATTGAGGCAACCAAGTACGAAGATGCCAACTGCGACGTTTCTCGAACGTTACGCCAAGTTCTTCGAGCAACTCGACATCGATTCCGACCAACTCACGATCGGTAATGACACCATCATCGAGGAACTTCATCAATGGATAAGCGAACGAGAGATTGCTTTGGGAGAAGGTCTCTTCCAAAACTGCGAGTTCGGTTGAATCGATGATGTAATCCTCGAGAACGTCTTCAATGACAAGGCGTTTTGATTCCGTCAAATTCGATAGTTTTGAGAGGTTGAAATCAAGCACTGAACGCTCGACTGCTTGCATGTCAAGACCGTGTTGCCATGCCGGTTCGTCTGTCACAAGAGACCCTTTGCGCATGTCAGCAACAATGTCGAAACTCTCTCCAGTTGTCATATCGATTCCATAAGCAACATCCGATGCTTCACCTGTCGTATCGCCAGCATTCGAAACAAGACCATACACCAAATCGTTGACGAGGCCACCGATACCAACAACATCGCCAAGGAAGAATGAGAGCGCTTCAACGCCCTCTCCTTGGCTGAAATCGGGAATCTCAAGACCGCTCGAGTCAAGATCGCTTGGAAGAACAATCTCGAGATTTGCTGGGAGTGGTTCCATGCGCATCATGCCGTTCAGACCGAGGAAAGGATCGTCGTATGTACTGACATCTTCCATCGAAATACTGAATGGTGCTGAAACTTGTCGTTGCAAGGAGTAACGTGCGCTCCCCTCAGGCCCTGTTGAATTTGGATCAATCGGAGAATATCGTTGGACCGATTGAACATTGGATATTTTTGCACTCAATGAAGCCTGAGCTTGATCGGCATCCACCCAGAAACGGAAGTGATCTCCATCCATCGTCAGAGGTGTTGTCGCATTGGTCATTTGCACCATAATCGACGTAATTGGCGTATCCGCTTGGAAACCAATCGAATCACCGAGATTCAGTTGGAAGGCTGCTGGCAACCCCTCGAGACGAATGGCGTTCCGTTGAGCACCTTGCTCGCCACCATAGGTGATGGTTCCGATTGGTTCGCTGGCCGTGTATACCAGCTTCTCCGGATCTTGGACTACACTCAACAAACCGGGTCGATTCGAAATCATCGCAGACTGTGCAGTAACATCTGAAAAGTCCGTGCCAGAGTGGCGTATGTGACCAACGAGGAGCGCTCCTGATTGTTGACCACCCAATTCAAGCGCTCGGACGCTCGTTACAGGGTCGTACGATTGGAAGACACGAGATATGTTCGATATTCGAAGGCTCATCGCCACAGGTACGAGAGGGTCAACCGGCCCATCTCTTCCATCAACCTGTTCAATTTCCGTATCTTGTGAAAGCAAAATGTGGTCGGAATCAGTCAACCAAGGATGGTCGCTGCTTCCAATGGCCATCGAAATGACACCAAGACTGCTTGGGCTGCGAACAGAACCATCGTTCCATGTTTGGCGAACTTGACTGAGACAAAGAACCTCAAGTTCACCTCCAGAACTACCTGCAGTTCCAACGATGAGATCTGGAAGCGCGTTAAGAATGGAACCCAAATCGAGGACAACCTCAACCAACGTGAGCAGTGCGTTATCCAATAATTGTGAGATAGTGTTGAGATCTGGATTGTTGAAATTGACGCGAGATAAACCGGTCGATGAAAGTTGGAAACTGCCTTTGAGGATCAGCACCTCTGGAAGGTTCTCAACATGAATTGAAAGCGAGCTGACATCACTCGCATAGCCTCCTCGCATCAACGTTGAATTGTACGATAACGATTTGATTCGCTCCGTTCCTGCGACCATGATCAACGTCGCAGGAGGTGCTGCAGGATTGACAGGGAGTGTCAAATCGTTTTGGTTGGCCGTAGCATCACCTGAGAAGTTCTTGATGGCAAGGATGAACGAGAGGCGGTCTGGAATGTCACCGGGTAGGTTCGAGCTTCCTGGGGCTTCACCAATCATCGTGAAGATGGCATCGATTTCCTCTTGAGGGAGTGTACCTGAAGGAATGCCACGTATCCACAAGCGTGAATCGGTGATGTTTCCAAAGGTTCCACCTTCGAGCGTGTTGCTTCGGTCTTCGAAGTAATGAAGCCACAAATCGGCACCAACATCACTGTACAACTCGACCGTATCGAACGTGTTGTCGCCAAGGTTATCGTTTCGTAGAACAAGATCGACTTCCTCTGGCAAAATATTCGAACCGTATTCAGGATGGAATCCTACGTCGAGATAGCCCATATCGATGACTTCTGCTTGGCCTTGTGAATCGACTTGATCAAATTGCAAGAAGCCTATACCGACGCCATAACCACATTTGTGCGTCTCGCTGACCGAACTATGATCATTGAACACATCGTAGTAGGTTTCATCGCATTCTGTCTGTCTGTTCGAAGCATCCGAATTTGTGTTCCGTATCGCAATCGAATATGGAGCGGATATGCTCGTCAATGAAAGAGCGTCAGCAGGCAAAGCACCACCTGTTAGGAAGTCGGTCAAGAGTCCGAAGATGTTACCAATTGTGTTCGAGATGCTGAAGCGGAATTCTTGGATGCCAACCTCCACCCTGAAATTGTTGGGCGGTTGGGTGAGGCGCGTATCCAAGACCAACGCATAGGACTGGGAGTCTTGAATCGCTGAATTAAACGCAAGTCCCTTCAGAAGTGAAACTTCCATGTGCGCAAGTTCATCCCATATTGGGTCGTTCTCGTTCAGATAATCAACCTTCCATTGGAACGTAGGACGTAACCAGAGTGTGTCAGGGATGTTCAATGGGTTGAGTGGATTGAGAGGAGGTTCAAATCCAAACCCTTCGTTCAACGTAAACAAACCGAGCACGGTCAGTGATATGGATACGTCATCCACTGAATCTCCATCGATATCGATGTAATTTTCAAACAAAACGAGGTCTGTTCCGACGAACAATTCACCAGTGAACGTACCGTACTCCCACGTCTCATACTGTGGGCCGTTGTCCCTGCTTGAGAAATTGATGTACAAAGCGTAGGTGTTGATACCGACTGCTAATGGATCGGTGATATCCCAAGATTCGAGCGAAAAGAGCGTTTGAACGAGATTGTTTGGCCAACCCTCTGGTTGCGTGCTTGTATCGAGAAGAACTTCGTAAGGACGCGGATGATCAGGCTCGAACGGTGAGGTGTCACGCAACTCAGCCTGACTCAGATATTCTGTGGAGTCGTTGAGTGGATCACCTTCTCGACTCTCTCGCTTCGCCGCCTCAACCAAAGCCAGTGACGAAGTGGATGAGCCTGCTGCAACAACGGCATCATCACTCGATTCTTGGAATTCCATCAAGTCGGAAAGTTTCTCCATCAAATCGAAATCGTCCTGTTCAACAGAAACGTTTGCTTGAACCGGCTGAAAAATAGGAACGAGAAGGACCAGTACCAAGAATGCGGCCAATCGTCCGCGTTTTGGTTGATGCAATCCTGGTCGAATCAACCGAATCGCTTCCTCGACCATGATAACAGGTTGAGGAACTCATATCTGAACCCATCCCCGTCTTGTTTGAACAAAAAGGGATTCTTTCTTCTGGTTTCAGCGTTGGAACAGCTGCTCAGAAGAGCACGATGGGCAGATGACGATGGCTTCCTTGACATCGATTGGCATCGGAACTTGGAATTCGAGGCCACATCCCGAACATGCCCCTCTCAACAAATTAACATCGGCTGAAGGTTGCTCAATAACTGGTTCTTCCGTTTTTGCAACAGGCACCTCGCTTGGCAGGGTGATGGGCTTGGGCAATTCAA
>JBMYJV010000010.1:0-676 GCA_049594755.1 Candidatus Poseidoniaceae archaeon | reverse complement strand
ACTTGAACAGGCCCCCCTTAGCAGATTCACATCGGCAGGAATTTCCTCAGCAACTGGTTCCTCTTTTGGTGCAGGCGACTCCTCGCTTTTTGAGGAGGTCGGCTCGGGCAATTCAATACCCGCAGCAGACGGTTTTAGACTTGCTTTGGTTTGTGGTTCCAGCAATTCATCGAAATCGTTTGCAACAGTTTGCTTGGGTGCGGGTGCAGGCTCATCATCAAAGAACAACGCTGCGGCCTCATTCGCCGCTTGGCTGGAGGCTTGAGACATTTGCATTCGTGGCGCAAACTGTGCTTGAGGCGTCGCTTCAGGCTCGTTGGCAGAGCCATAAATCGACTGAAGTTCTGCCTCTTTGCGAGCCATTTCTTGCTCTTGTTGAGATACAACATCTGCTCCACTTTCGAGACCAGCAATTTGCACAGCCTTCGCAAACAATGGCAATCGTTGCGTTTGCTTGACCAGGGAAATGTGCGCTCGTGCCTCATTCACTGGCAGTCCTCGATCGGTCAAGAGTTTCAGTGCAATCGTGCCCTGCCAACGTCGATAACCAATCATTGCAATGGATACTGTAACAACCCCGAGGAACAGAACAACAGCAAAAATCCCATAGTCCGTTTCAGCAATTTCTGCTTCACTGACAATCACAGAAAATGTTCGGCTATCACTGTTGTTGGAG
>JBMYJV010000009.1:0-16738 GCA_049594755.1 Candidatus Poseidoniaceae archaeon | reverse complement strand
CTTCAAACCAGGTCATATCATTCGTGACCTCGGACTATCTGCTCCGATTTACGGCGTAACTGCAGCCGGTGGTCACTTTGGTCGCAAACCGGAAGGGGCAACCTTCCCGTGGGAACAACTCAATCAAGATGTCATCGATGCATTCCAAGCTGCACTTTGAAAATGAGTGTCCGAAGAACATCATTCTTCTTCAAATGAGGATAGCTCTTCATCCTGTCCTTCTTCCCAGAATGGTCCTTCATCGGAGATGTGTGAAGAGAAATCAGGCAACTTAGGCTTCCATTCGCCCTTGAAGGTCTCTTTCGCATCAACAATTTTCAGCATTCGATCTTGGAATGCCGGTGGCCTTCGGCTAAGAATAAACATGAACAGTTTCGAAATTCGAATCTCTTCTGGTATGACGACATAGCCTGTTGCAGTTTCGAAGTCCATGGCGCGTAAGAGATTGAACGCAGGTCGGTTGAGTCGCTGGAACCACCGTCTTGAGATACGCATTCCGAAGATGACAGTCATTAGGATGAGTAAGGAGGTAAGACAGAAACCTCCGAACCCAGAACCAAACAACTGTGGTGCCATGATGACTTCCAGCATGAGGATCGGCGTTGTGATGAGAAGGAAGATTTTCGATTCACTGATCGGCGGTTTGTTCATTCGCATCTTGATGGCTTCCCAACCATCGTGATGCTTTTCCCACGGTTTGAAATGCTCAGAGGACGGCTGTTCGCTGGCCAATTGACACATTTGATGCAATCGCGCAACGCGTGCATATTGTGTCGTAGCAAGGTCCATGTTTTCATCGAAAATGGACTGTAATCGATCGCTTGCTTCACCGTACAGTCCCATATCTGCAAGAATGGCTGCTTGTTCAACAATCGGTGTGACCTCTTCTGGTGCATGATGACGTGCATCTTGCCACCATTGAAGCGCATCCATGTACAAACCAAGTTCATCGGAAAGCAGTCGTCCTCCTCGAACCCACATGGCCAGATCATCTGGCTGGAGGGCAACCACCTTTTTCGCAGCAGAGAGTGAGGAAGCGGCTTGCTTCAACGTTGGTTGCAATCGAGATCCTGGAAGACTTGCATCAGAAATGACTCTCCAAGCATCAGCATGCTCTGGATCAAGTTTTACCGCCTTTCGAGCATGCTTAAGCGCATCTTCACGGTTTTCAGCATCAAGAGCTTCAAGCGCATCCAAGTAATGGGCTTCTGCTGTCACGTCCGTTCACCTCAGTCGTCTCGATCTTTGCCTTGATAGCGTCGAGGACGAATGGGTTGAGGCCCTCGGTTGTGTGCATGACCTGGCCGTTTTCCTCGGGCTTTTCGATAACGCTCATTTGGACGCTCATCGTTGCGATCACGGCTTGGACGACCTCGTCCAGAGTCACGTCGATCATCACGACCGTCCCTGTTCCCGCCGAATCCACGGCCTCCGTCGCGGCTTCCACCACGTCGGTCTGAATCTCTTCCACGACCTCCACCAAATCCACGATCTCCGTCGCGACCTCCGCCACGTCGACCAAAATCTCTGCTGCCACGTTGGCCACGATCTGAAAAGCCTCCACGAGACCTTCCTTGCCCACCGCCTCCTGCTTTCGGCTTTCCACATTTGTTGCATTCTGTACGGAATGAGAAGTTGTCGTTGCCACACGATGAGCAAATCCAATCGTTGCGTCCATGACGTTCCTGTTGAGGCCGGTCTCGACGATTGTTTGAGCGGTTGTTGTCTCTGAAGGAGGATTTGTAGCCTTTGACGTTCCCATCCTTGCCTTTTCCACAACTGTTGCATTCCGTTCTCCAGGAGAAATTGACATTGTCGCAAGCGGCACAAATCCAGTCGTCTTTTTGTTCGTCATTCCTTCGACGATTATCTCGACGGTCAAAGGAGCGGTCGTCACGACGTTGAGGTCGTTCGCTTCGTTGCTCTCGGCGAGGACGTTCTTCACGTTCTTTCTTGGCTCGAATGGTTACGGTAGCACCGATGAATCCATCGTTGTCTTGCTTCCGGTCAAGATGCGCAACATGTGCAAGTGGTGCTTCGGTCGAGCCAAGAACTGCGTCGACCTTCCCGATATAGTGCCCATCTTCCTCTCGGACGATGATGGAGCCAAGAGCTGGTGAAGAGCCACTAAAGGTGAGGAGTAAACCACCCTCGTGGCTTGTACGGTCTACAGTACCTCGAAACATGTCCCTCAACCCTACGTGCCTTGCAACTGCGTTTGAGTCTGTTGGTCAATCTCGGCGCGATGAAACCCATCCTGCTGCAAGCAATCCAATCATCATTGTAGCGAGGAGTCCCGGGGCAGGAAGGATGTTTCCACCCTCATCTACGCTGTCGGTTGTGGTTGAATCGCCACCTGAATCGGTGCCTCCAGCATTTGGGTCAACAACGTCGATGCTCAAAGTGGTTGTTGCACCAGACTCATCGGTTGCCACGAGAACCACATTGTATGGCGATTCGACGTTGTTCTGAATACAGTTGGCAATGGAGACTTGAATTTCCCATGCGAGATTGTCTCGATTGAAATTCGATGTTTGACCGTTACAGATGCTCAAGACCATGCTCACATCTTGGCCATCAGGATCGATGACGTTTCCATTGAGCGTAAACTTCAGTCCATCGAGTTCCCACTCAGCCTCTTGACCCTGAAGATTGGTATCAATCGTAATCGTTGGAGGTGTGTTCGCCTTCTCGATGCCCAAATCAAGCATGAAGGTGTAATCCAACATCCCATTGGCAGTGGCAGAACCCATAATCATGACTACGCCTGGAGCAAGCCCAGACATCGAGAGTGAGAGAACCGTGAATGCTCCCTGAGCCACTGCGGTCGTTTCTGAGCCCATGGCAGACATTTGATGAGCGTGAGCCGATACAGTCAGGCTTTGAACAAGGTCGGTTGGTGCAACAGTGAATTCGATTTGGTCGCCGTCACTGGACACTGCTGCAGTGGCTTCCATGACCTTGCCGAAGGTGAAGTTACGGTGCTCCACGGTTTCTGCACCAAATGCATCAACGCCAGCGCATTGTCCTACGGCTGAGTCGCCGTTTGCAGTAACGTACAATGCAGCGTTTTCATCCATGCGAACGTCCCAACCCGCATCTGCAAAATTACAATGCAAACTCCATCCGCTCTCGTCGGTCACCCACATGCCAGCATCTTCGGCTGCAAGCATCTCTCCGTTGGTTGTCCCAACTGGGATGATGGTCCCTTCTGCTGGTGCGAGTGTGCTCCAAACAGGATCATCGTTGGTGAACGGTGCCATGGTCGTAAAGTCAACAAACAGATTGCGAACCATGGGATAGGAACCGAGAGGATAATCGACATCAGCGACGATACGCAATCGCCCGTCTGGTAGGAATTCGCTCTCCGGTGCTGCGAGTTCTTCATTGAGAATTCCGTCGTCATAGAAGCCCATTTCAGCAACACGTAGTCCTTGTTCTACGGGGAAGGTCATGACGAGGCGCGCATCGGTGATGTTGGTAATGTTCATGGCGAGTGTAAAGTTCGAACTACCTTGATTCGGAAGTTGGTCAAAACGCACGTTGTTGTTCTGATTTTCAGCGATGAGCAAGTGAATTTCCAGATCGTCTGTCACCGTGACAGGGACTTCCTTGCATCCAGCATCTGAAAGGGGACTGCTGCATGAACGCTCTTGCTCGTGACCGGTTGGAACGAGGTTGACTTCATCGAGTGCAATTCCGTCCTCCACGAATTCAAGATCGTTCCAGTCCACGTTTCCTCGGTGTGCAAGCCCCTCGCGGATACCGAGTCGGGTTTCCATGTCGGCAATACACTTTGGTCCGATGGAGCGAACAGCTTCTCGCTCATCGGTTGAAATCCAGTCATCGTCACCACCTGGGACGCCTTCAAACAGACCGTCCAAATTGTCTCGGACAACTGCGGATTTGCTGCCGTTAACCCACGCTCTCGCATCCATGACGCCGGTTGCCCAATCGTCGTTCACATCAAGCGTGAAAAGAGCAAAATCGTATTCGAAGAGGTCTTCGAATGTGTAGCCACTGCAATCTACATCAAGGCTACCTTGACGCCCAGATGTTGTCTGGACAGGTTCGCTTTCATCCAAAGTGGACATTTCAATTGACGGACTCACGAGGGCTAGAAGCATCATGATGAGGACGGGTATCATGATTGGACGATACCAACAACGTTCATGAATGCTTGGTTAAGAACAGTCAAGGAACAAGCCGATTCAGTCGACGCTGGAACAAGTAGACCGGGAGAATTGTCCAAAGGATTGCTGCGATGTATGCGCCAAGTGCTGAAACGCCCCGGTTTACACCTTCCAGACGGGTTTCCAAAAGATGATGGTAGACTCCGTTTGGAGAAAGCAAATCCAAGCGCCCCTCAAAAACGAGGTATCCTTGGTCTTGGGTATCGCCAACTGCAACGCCGTTCAATGCTGCGAGAAGTGTCGTGAACAGGACCCAGAGCAGTGTGAACAAGAACCACAGGCCGATTGAAAACGCGATGGCTGAGCCTTGTTCCTTGGCAATACTTGATGCAAGCAGGGCGAAGACAGTGTACCACAGAAGAATTAACATCGCTGCAATGATGTAGATCAAGGCATCACTCAACGGCATCCACATGCCGCTTCGATAACCTACGAGCATCATGGATGAAATCAATAGAACTGCCACAGGAAGTGCAATACTGCTCCAATGGCCAATTGTGAGCACAACACCTTGCCTCCATCGTGGCATTGGTTGAGAAAGGCGGACTTCGAGAACACCGCTCACACGATCTCGGCTAATTCCATCGTGAGCGATGAGGACAGCAGCCATCGTTCCAGCAAATACGATACCGATGCTTGCAAGGAACATGACTTCCGTTCCGTTCGTTGGAAGTTGTTCTGCTGGAAGCTGAATGTTTGGGTCTGCAAAACCCCAAGCCATTCCCGGAATGAACAACAAAAGAATCGGCAGCATGATCAACATCCGTGTCGACAACATTCGTTGCTTACTGAGAGCAAACGCAAGCCGCCACATTCGTTTGGATGGTGTCATTCTTCTTCACCACCCACGGTTCGGAACGGTATCATGCTGCTTTGTTCAACATCCATTCCGATGGTTTCCCGATCCAATCCTGTTGCTGCGCAGAGCAGTTCGATGAGCGTTGGGGGTACGACTCTCCAAGTAGAAATTGTATGATTGTTCTTTACGAGTTTCTCGAGAAGGTCATGACGTCCTGATTCGATGACATAGCGATGTTGTCCTTCGGATTCGATGTGTTCGAGAACGTTCATTGCGTCGAGAAGTTCTTCCTCGATTTCCCGTTCCAGAACGATTTCAGTCATTTGTTCAAATCCGAGATTGGTTCGAAGTGAATCGGTTGTGCCATGTGCGAGCAGTTGGCCGCGGTGAAGCAAAGCAATGGTATCTACGAGGTGATCAAGTTCTGCGAGATGATGGCTTGAAACGATGATCGAGATGCCTTTGTTTGCTAACGAGCGAAGCAACCGTTTGAACGCATCAATCGCAACTGGGTCCATGCCATTGAACGGTTCATCAAGGACGAGAACACGCGGTGTTCCTAGCAAAGCAACAGCCAATGAAAGCCGTTGTCTCATACCTTGACTCAATGAATCAAGGGTAGAATCCATTCGATTTTTGAGTCCCACAACGGCAAGAACATCGAGTGCAGATTGAACCGAGCAGCCACGTAAGTGAGCAAATTCAGTCATTGTGCGGCGAATGGTTCCTTGACTCGACCATCGCACTTGTTCAGGCATAAATCCGACCAAGGAACGTAGAGCGTCACTGTCCAATACGCTCTCATTGCGCATTACCTTCCCTTCTTCGATAGGGAGGATACCGCTGATCATCCGCAAGAGTGTGGTTTTTCCAGCACCGTTTGTTCCTACTAAGCCAATGATGCTTCCTTCCGGAATGGAAAGATCGACGTGGGTGATTCCCGCTCCTTTTCGTTTTTTGAATGGATTGTACCATGCTGGATTTGGAATTTGGTGGCGATATCCGATGGAGTCAAACTGCATCGCACCGTCATCCCCCATGCTACGGCTTGGAAGGCATATGTCTCAAATGCTTTGTTTTTCGTAACCACATCCCAAACGCATATGACCGTTGCATCCTATTCACCGAGTATGGGACTGGCCATTGATGCGATTGGCTTTCTCCTTGTTCTTGCCTCGATTCCGCTTGCTTTTGGCATTCTGAGGTTTGTAATCAAGGATGAATCAATTGAATTCGCATCCTTTCTTGGTGAACGTTCAACATTGTACGCATTCGTTGGACTCGTTCTCTTGCTCATCGTCCCTTATGGTGCGTTCGTGGTTTTGCCAATCGTCTTGGTTCTTTCATTTGCAAGTCCTGCAGGGCGTCTAGATTGGACTGAATTTCGCAATCGACGTCTCATGGCTGGGTTGCTGGTATTGTTGATGCTCGGAGCATCTGGATTCATGCCCACTGACGCTCCACGTGCACCGGAAGAATGGGGTGAACCGTTTGCAACGGAGAACCCCTATGCACCAGCTTGGCCCAGAAGTCAACAGTACACTTGGGTGTTTGTTGAACCAATGGATCCAACCAATTTTGAGGTTGTACAGAGTCTTGTCCTCCGGTCTCCTCATCAGCATAACCCATTCCTTCAAGTCGAATCATCGATTTGGATTTCGTCGTTGCTTGGCATGCAAGAATCGAGAATGCGTCAAGCAATTGATTTGGTAGATGAACGAGTCCCCATCCGTATCGATAGCGAAGCCTTCCGACTTGATCAGAAAGGCGATGCGCAATTGCACACGTTCCGGCCAAGTTCTGGCGATGTTGAACTCAGCGTGTGGGTCTATGACTGTTTTACAACCTCTGGGACGGATCCGGAAGGGACGAACGTTGGCGAGGTTGTCGTTGTTGGACAATCCAACTGGGGCGGAACGGTTGAGTTGTTGGTCATCGTTCGTCCATTTTTCCATGATGGGCTTACAACTGACCCGTATGCTGAATCACTGGTCAATGCATGGATTGATGCAAAGTTTTAGGTCTGCCTAAAATTAAATACTTCTTGTTTTTAGGGCGGCCGAAAAGGAGGTGTTGATGTTGCTATCTGCGTTGCAAAAATCATTGTTCATCGTCTGCATGGTGCTCGTAAGCGGCTTGACAGGATGCCTTGGAAATGGTGCGGATTCGAGCAATTCGAACATCATTCGAATTGCATTTGAAATAAAAGACGATTACACAACTGCCGACATGAATCCACAAATCCTTGCAGATTTTATGAGTGAACAGACAGGTCTTGAGGTCGAACTCTATCCAATCACTTCTGAAGGAGCCATCATTGAAGCGTTGCGTTTCGGGCATGCAGACATTGCATTCATGGATGCAGGAGCGGCATGGATGGGATGGCAACAGTATGGCCTGGAAGTCCTTGCGGCGGATACCAAATCCGATGGGCGAACCTACTACAACGCGCATGCAGTCGTTCTCAACGGTTCAGATGCTGCAATTGCGTATCTTGATGACAATGCTTCAACAGATCCGTTTGCAGCTCTCGAAGGAACAACCTCTTGCCACACAGGTTGGCTCAAATCAGCAGGAATGTTGCTTCCAATGGGCTTCCTCATCTCGGAAGGATATGCGCCTGTTGTCGGTCCAGACGATGACATTGAATCGCTCAGGTCAACCATCTATTCGTACTTCAGTGAAGATGCGAGTATTCCTGATTCAGGTACACCCTATTCGTCCTACAGTGGCGCACTTCACTGTCTGTCGGATGGAACTGGCGATGTTGCATTCGTCAAGGATTCTTCCGTTGCAGCTTATTGTGGATCCGACGACCCTGCTGCAAACCAAGATTGGTGTCTAGGGCTGGATGAGTACATTCTCTTGCCGTCCTATGGACAAGCTCCCTCGCATCCGGTTATGTTCAATCCTGATGTCCTCAGTGTAGACGAGCAACGACTTGTCCTTGACGCCCTACTTGCACTCAACAATGAGACCTATCTCGAAGATGGCGTCGTTGGCGACGCTATTGTGACTGGATGCCTCGATGGGAATACGAATACCGTCGATGAAGACATAGCCGCCTCACAATGCGGAGATCAGATCCTTGCAAACATCCTCAATACGAACGGGCTGGTTCAAGCCGATACGGAAACGCATCTCGGCATTTATGGTTCTCTCATCGGAGCGATTCCAGGAATTTCGAACTACTTTGATACGAAATACGAGATTTCATCCTGAACAAGAGGTTGACGTACATGGCTGACCCACTCCTGACCATCTCTGATTTGAGTATCGGATTCAAGGAGGATTTGGTTCGAGATATTTCTTTGGAGGTTCATTCAGGTGAAATCATCGCTGTTCTGGGGCCATCAGGTATTGGAAAAACCACGCTTGTTCGAACCATTGCAGGCTTGGTTCATCCACGACAAGGTTCGTTCGAACTTAATCTTCCAGTGCAGGGTGGATTGGGCTACATCCCTCAACGCCTTGGTTTGGTTCGCCACGCTAGTGTTTATCATAATGTGAATCTGGGAGCAAGAGCCAGTCTTCCGGTCCTGAAAGGAAAGCGTGAAGAGAGGATTGAACGCGTCACATCGGCTATCTCTGCTCTAGGGCTGAAAGAAAAAATTCACGAGCCAATCCGTCGCTTATCGGGTGGACAACTACGTAGGGTTGCTACAGCTCGTGCGTTGGCACAACGGCCGAAGTTATTGTTGGCTGATGAATTTTTGAGTGAACTCGATCACTCTACCGTTGATGTTGTCATCGAAGCAGTACAAACACTCATCGATACAGGTAACTCCATCATAATGGTTGAACATCATGAAGAAAATGTGGAAATGATTGCCACGAGAATCTGGTTGATAGAAAACGAACAACTTCTCGATATGTCCATCGAAGAATGGCAAAGAAGGCAGGAGGAAGAAGAATGAGAAAGGGCTTCATCGCCGCTGTAGGCGGATTGTTGTTCCTTGCAATCCTCATCCTCATCGATTTAGCCGGTGATTGGGGTCGATTGAGTCAAGGAATTGACAACCTGCTAACATTCACTGGCGACAGTATGTGGCCTCCGAATTGGTCGGTTTTGGAAGCGCGATCGTATCCTGTATGTGAGAAGAACATCGAATTCTTCTGTTCGGTTGGATACATCGGAATAATCGAAACCATCAAAATCGCCTTTGTTGCAACAATTCTTGGATTCATAGGAGCGCTTTCACTTTCGTCTTTTGCAGCGAAGAATCTCATGCCAATGCCCATTGCTTTGGTTTTTCGAATCATGCTCTCTGCGATCCGAAGCCTTCCATCGCTTATTTGGGCGATTATCTTCGTCATCGTCATTGGCATAGGGCCACTGGCGGGTGTTCTTGCTATGACCTTTTACACGGTTGGCTATCTCGGAAAATTGCAGTACGAAGCCTTTGAGGGGATGCCAAGCGATTCTCTTGAAGTCAGTAAAGCAATGGGGCTCTCTCACCCAACCATCTTTACTTCAGTGGTCGTTCCTGAGACGGGGAACCATCTGCTCAGCCAACTCATGTTCATGTTTGAGTACAATGTTCGACATGGTACTGTGATTGGCCTTGTTGGAGCAGGAGGTATTGGTTTCTACATTAACACCTATCTGAAACTCTTGCAGTACGATAAGGTGCTTGCTTTACTCATTCTCATCTTCATCGTCGTCATCATCATTGACCTGCTTTCGCTTATGATCCGTTCATTTGTGACAGATGAAGGAGATGTGCGTCAACCAAAGTGGTTCTCCTTCCTCAAGAAGTTCAAGAAAGGTTCAGAGCAGTGATGTTTCAATCAGCTGCAATGTGCAAAGCGCCGTTCTTGTAGAACACTTGAATGCGTTGAGGGACCTTTCGAGTTAATGCAGCAACTGCCTCGTAGATGGCTTCCTCTTCAACGTAGAATTGCTTTGCAGCCTTTTGTGTTGACCATGGTTCAACATGGAAGTTGTTTTCACACAACCACTCGAGGAGACCTGCTTCAAAGTCGGTCAAATCAGAAGAGTTGTCATCTGCCATGCTTGGAGGATACCATCCCTCCATATGAGGAAATCGGCCCTATCCCAAGAGAACCATTCGTCGGCAGCATTCTTCTGCTTCGATATCACCATCGAGAAGCGTGTTGAGTGCTTTTGTAAACGGAATTTCAATGCCTTGGTCGATGGCTCGATCACGGAACATGCGTGCTGCACGAACACCTTCTGCAACCATGGTCATCTCATCGAGGGCTTCTTCCAATGTTTTTCCTGTACCGAGTTTCTCGCCCATGGACCTGTTTCGTCCAAATGGAGACGTAGAGGTCACGTATAGGTCACCCAGTCCAGCTGGACCAAAGGCTACCTCTGCCCTTGCACCTAGGAGTGGTAAGAGAATGCATCCTTCCTTGAAACCTGCACTGAAAATAGCGGCTTTCAGGTTGTCTCCACCAAGTGTTCCAATGGTCTTCAATCCGTCAACAAGGCCACATGCAAGGGCAACGACGTTCTTGAATGCGCCCCAAAGTTCAGCACCCTCCGGATCGGACGCTGCATGCAAAAGCAACGTAGGTGTAGAAAGCGTCTCTGCAAGTCGTTCAGCAACAGAGAGGTCCTCAGATGCTACCAATGCCGTTGTCATCACACCTCCGGCTGCTTCCGGAGCGATGGTTGGTCCAGTCAGAACTGCTAATGGGTTCGAGCAATTTGCATTCTTCAAAGCCTCATGAATTGCTTGAGAAATCAATCGTTTTCCTGGAGCGAGTCCCTTTGCCAAATCGAGCAGGACATGTCCCGGACGGAGGAACGGTATGATGTCATCAACAACGTTGAGAATTACGGATGAAGGGATGGCGAGTACAACAATTTCAACACCATCAAGTGCTTCTTCAAGATGCATCGTCGCCTCCAATCCTTCAACAGATTGCTGAGGCAAATACTTCCGATTGATCCCATCCATGGTGATCGATTCATACACTTCTTGCTCGATGGTCCAACCTTTCACATGGTGGCCTTCAAGCAGCCAAAGACGAGCGATAGCCGTTCCCCAATTTCCCAATCCCAACACCGCAATGTGTGCCATGACTAATGACTTCGAACTCTTTGTCCTTATGTGCATTCCCTCTACGAGAGCGAGAAAGGGACAATTTTTGAGAGGATTTGATTCACCGAATCAGAACAAGTCGTCATCGTCTTCCTCGTCGAAGGAGAAGACATCTTCTTCTTCTTTCTTCTTGGAAGAAGCGGCCTTCTTCTTTGGCTTCTTGTCTTCCTTGACTGGCTCAGGTTCTGGTTTCGCCTCTTCAACAGGCTCTGCTTTGCCACCTTGGGTTCGGAGTTTCGCCATTTCCTCCTCACGACGCTGGAGGTCTTCGACCGATGTGCCTGTTTGTGCAGCGAGTGCACGACGGCGGTCTTCTCGGGCTTTACGTTCAAGTTGCTTGTGCTTCGATTTGTCAATGTTTTGCAACATGTACATGGCATCGTGTTCCAGCAATGGTGAGTCTGAAATCAGTGTGATGTCCAACCATCCGCCGTCCTCGACGATGAATTCGGCAAGGGGCTCGAAGTTCAAATCAGACTTCTTGATTTGTGTGTAGTGCATGGCATTTCCTGTTCGATGCTCGACGCCTGAGAAGTGGCAATAGAATTCCTTGGTTCCAATCGATTCACGAACCATGTCGAACATTTCACCATAATCTTCGGATGTCTTCATTCGACCATGACCACGAGCGTGAATGTGAGCGATGTTGAGAACGGGAATGGTTCCTTCAACGTGGTTGACAACTTCGATGACTTCTTCGAGGCTTCCCCACAGTTCTTGACGACCCGATGTCTCGATACCGATTTTGCTTGGTGTCCCATCCTTGATCCATGGGAAGACTGGGAACTCATCCTCGTCGTCATGCCAGATGTCGTGAACACGCTCAACAATGCTGGAGAAGATGTTTGCAACCTGCTCATTGGCAGCCGTGCCACGTCCGAAGTCTCCGTAGTGGCCCGTGTGGAGCGTAATGTGGCGTGCGTTGATGGTTCGCGCTGCTTGCAATGTTGCCTCGATTTTTGCAAGCGATCGTCCACGCTCAACACGATTGCCGAGAAGTTCGGAATAGTACGGTCCGTGGATGTTCATTTCGAAATCAGCTTTGTTGGCTAAGACACCGGCTTGCCAGTATTGCTCAAAGTGCTGTGGTTGAATTAATCGAACCGTTTGAGCCTCCATCGTCTCGAGTCCGAGAGCAATAATATCGTCCATTCCTTCGACGATTGTTCGTCCTTTACAGGACAAAGGTACGCCAGCAGGACCAAGTTTCACACCCATCATTCCACCCCCGCGAATACAAGCCAAGCCGTTCCCTACATTAACCCCTTTCCGTCACCCGTTTGCCGGAAATATGTACATATTCTACAATACGACGGTTCATGAAGGTGAAACGAAACGACAGCCTATGTCGGAAATTGTCGAGACTGCGATTGCTGCATTCCGTCAAGGCAATCCCGTTTGCCTGTTTGACTCAGACAAGCGTGAAGGCGAAACCGACCTACTGTTTCCTGCAGCATTTGCACAGCCTGCAACGATGCGACAACTTCGTCAGGATTGTGGAGGGCTCCTCTTCTTGGCGATCGGTCATGATGTTGGAGAAGCGTTTGGCTTACCATTCTTGCAGGATTTGCACACCCACGATGCTCTGACTGCAGAATATCCCATCTTGGCTGAATTGAAGACGAACGACCTACGTTACGACGCTCGGTCTGCATTTACGCTCTCGTTGAATCACCGAGAAACCTACACCGGCATTACCGATCACGACCGAGCACTCACAACCCGTCGTTTTGCAGAACTCACTGCGACTGTATTCGATGATGAACTCAGCGAGGCTGAGGCGCAGCGACGGATGGGTGCAGAATTCCGAACGCCTGGCCACATCCCAGTATGTCGTGAATCGCAAGGTGGACTCTTAACACGTCAGGGTCACACTGAACTCGCAGTCGGTATCGCTCGCCTCGCTGGATTGACACCTGTTGTTATCGGTGCGGAAATGTTGCAGCCAGATGGAGACGGAGCTCTTTCTGTAGCCGATGCTCGAGCATGGGCAGAAGAGCGCGGAATTCCATTCTTGGAAGGCGCAGAAGTCATTGCAGCATTGCATGGGTAATCTCAAGAACATGATTCCTCTGCTCAACATTGGTGAACACAATGAGAAAGGTCATGGCTGTAGGAGTTTTTGACCTTCTCCATGCGGGCCATCTTCACTATCTTGAGCAAGCAAAGGCCCTCGGAGATCACCTCACCGTGGTCGTTGCTCATGACGATACCGTCCGTAAGCGAAAGCATGAACCAGTTACTAATCAGGACCTTCGTCGACGTATGGTTGAAGGTTTGAAACCAGTTGATGTTGCTTGCATTGGCAATTCTCCAGATGTTCCTATTTTTGATATCCTGCCTGAGATTCAACCGTCCGTCATCGCCTTGGGATACGACCAGGAACATGCTGAAGATCGAATTCGAACTGCATTGGAAGAACGCGGTTACGGCTCGATTGAAGTTGTCAGAGTTGAAGGTTTGAGCGACGATTTGGATGGAACCCGGAAGATTATCGCTCGCATCGTTGAGCGGGCAAAGGGAGGTGAATTCTGATGTTCACCGGTATCGTCCAAGGGAAAGGTGAAATCGTTTCTATAAAAAGTGGAAACGAAATCACAACCCTTCAAATCCGCGTTCCATCCACGGAAGGATTGCAGATTGGAGCCAGTGTTTCCATCGATGGGGTTTGCTTAACGGCGACAGAATTTACAGATGACATCGTCTCATTTGATGTCATCCCTGAAACGCTCGAAAAGACAACTCTTGGTCAACTTGAGCAAGGACATCACGTGAACGTTGAGCGATCGTTGCGATTCGGAGATGAAGTTGGAGGCCACCTCCTTTCCGGACACATCATTGGTCGTGGTCTTGTCAGCAAATCTGACCGGGTTGGCGATGGTGCTCAATATTCGATCATCGCTCCTCCCGATGTTCGGAAATACATTGTCAGCAAGGGATACGTCGGCATCGATGGTATTTCGTTGACCATTGGGGATGTCTCGCAAGACCACTTCGACCTCCATTTGATCCCTGAAACACTGCGACTGACCACCATCGGTGATAAGCAAGTTGGAGATGCAGTCAACCTTGAAATCGATTCAACGACCATGATGGTTGTTGAAACCGTTGAACGAATGATGAAGGAGAGATGAACATGACAAATATCGTAGCCGTATGCGCAATGTACCACTTGGACGAGATGAATAAAATGCTGAAAATTGCAACCTCTCAAGCAGAGGATTTGGGATACAACATCGTCGATGTTATTGAAGTTCCTGGTTGCATGGAAATTCCACTAGCACTTGACAGAGTTCTAGCCAACGAAGAAATCGATGGAGCATTTTGCCTTGGTATCATCGAAAAGGGCGAGACGGACCACGGTCTCGTCATGGGTCAAGGCGTTCTCAAAACCATCCTCGAATTGCAATTGGTTCACAACAAACCAATCGGTTTGGGCATCATTGGTCCCGGAGCATTGCCTGAGCATGTTGGACCTCGAATTGGGCCACATGCAACAGCTGCAGTCGATGCATTACGCCCGTTCCTCGATGATTGATTGCTTTCGTTTCTTGTAGAAAACGTACGACCAAATGGCGATAATAATCGCTAAATTCGTGAACCACACCCATGGGGTGCTCCATCGATAACCATCGACGCGAATGTCACTAAACGGAGCCAAAAACGGGGTAGGGAAAAATTTCGCAGTATGCGTCGGTATGTCGTTGAAGATGTGGATGAACCAAGGAAGCCACAGCCAAATTGCAGCGTTTCGTGCTGAAAGGGAATGATCGGTAAACAACCGCTGCGAAACGCCTCGCTTTTCGAAGAAAATCCACGTAAACAAGAACCCAATCGTCGCCCAGATGAGACTATGCGTGACTTGGTATGCTTCCCATGCGTACCATCCAAAATCAGCAGTGACCGTGTTCTCATCAATCTCAGGTCGCTCATCCAAAAAGAAGGAGTTCGGAAAAAAAACAAGCAAATCTGGAAGGACGCCCATCAATCCAGCAACCCAGAATTTCGTACGACCATTCGTCGCACCAGAACCCATCAACCAGTGTGAGGCGACATCCATATTGCAACCTCAACGCATTGAGAATTAAATTTTAGCACAAGGCCAAATTCATTCCTTGAATCTTCATTTGCGATGAACCCATTGCTGGGTTGATGGATCTCGGTAGAACCATTGTTGGCTTCCAGATGGATGTTCAATCCATTCCATACCATCACGCATGGCTCCACGAGTGGCGTATTGTGGATATTCAATCGATGGAGCCTCCTCAAAGCCATCGCTCTCTTTTCGTCGCATCATGGTGAATCCAATCAATACGACAACGACCACACCTGCAACCCAGACAAGCATGTTAGATGTGAGCAAATTCTCATCGGAACCTGCTCCTTTCAATTCGTTTTGCTCATCAGAACAGCCTTTTGCATTGGCAATTTGATTGGCACCTGTATTTGCACACTCATCGTTGGCATCATACACGCCATCACCATCTGAATCCATTTGCCATGTTGAGCATCCATTCGGAGAGACCGTTTCTGTTAACGTTCCTGGGCATTGATCAAATTTGTTCATAATTCCATCCCCATCATCGTCTCTCTGATTCCATGAACATCCATTTTCATCAACAGATTCGTTCACACCAGTGTTCGGACATCGGTCAATTGAGGTACAGTTTGAAGGCCCTGAGCCAGCAGCATCGAGATTGCATATCGAATCTTCATCCGAATCTACTTGAGAATCAGAACAACCGGCCTCATCGACAAGCTCTCCACTCGGCGTAGCCTCGCAATCATCCCAGTAGTCGTTCACTGAGTCTGAATCGGAATCACGTTGTTTTCGGTCGCAGCCATTTTCATCAGCATCGCCGGCAATTTCCGTGTCTTCGCACTGGTCATCTACATTCACAATGCCATCGCCATCACTGTCTTGTTGAGCCCAACCGCAACCGTTGGAATCGATAACAATTCCAGATAAACTGCCAGGACATTGGTCTCTACCTGAACAATTTGACGGGCCTTTGCTCGGAGCGTCTTGATTGCAGACGCCGTCGAAATCCTCGTCTACCTGTTGATCCGTACAACCGTTCTCATCAGTGGCAATCCCATCAGGGGAATCAGGGCACAAATCTTCGAAGTTGGCCAAGCCATCGCCATCATCATCGAGTTGATCTCCGCCACATCCACGTTCATTGACTTCAATGTTGAAGTTGGTTCCGGGACACTCGTCGATTGAATCAATCAACCCATCTCCATCCGAATCTCTATTCCAAAGCGTATATCCATCGACCGAGTTGATGCGTACAATTGCCATTGATTCATCTGGTGAAATCGATGCAACCATCCATCTCGATTCATTTACAGGAGTTGATTCCTTAAGGAATTCAAGTTCATTCGAGTCTGTAATCATGTAGGTCTGCAATGAAACATTTCTGAACGTCCCTTCTGAAGTATAGTGTGATTCGTAAACTGATGCATAGATGAGATTTCCATTCCGAGAAAGAGACAAGCCGTCCAGCGATGTGTAAGAGTCTTCAGCGGTCGTTCTCTCCACCGGAAGAGCGTCTTTGAAAATGAGCGTGTTGAACGAGTAAAGCTTGATTTCGTCATCGGTCGATACGATGAGCCAATCCCCATCTGGTGATTGGTGAAACGTCGATATTGAATCGAGGTTTTTACTT
>JBMYJV010000008.1:0-17556 GCA_049594755.1 Candidatus Poseidoniaceae archaeon | reverse complement strand
GTCTCAACCCGCCAATCGCCTGGCTCGTCTGTCAGAACAGGAAGACCATCACATAATGGCTCAATGATTTGTTTCGCTTCAATCCAAATCGAAAGAAGAGATTCATTTTTCATCGAAGCACCTTGGTTTACTCGAGTGGATGCTGAACAAAAAGAAATCGATGAAAATAACAGAAATCAAAAACTCTCTGCTCATCGGAGAATCAATGGCGAACGTCCTGACCTTGGACAACATCAACGTCGAAGGCAAAACCGTCTTGGTTCGCGTCGACATTAACAGCCCATTGGACCCATCGACTCGAGCCTTTCTCGATGATACTCGTATTCGTGCCATTCTTCCAACCATCAACCGATTATCGAAGGCAAAGACTGTGTTGATCGCTCATCAATCACGCCCAGGAAAGAACGATTTCACCAGTACGCTGGGTCATGCCCGTGAGTTGGGCCGTCTTCTTGGACGACCAATCAAGTGGGTGCAAGACATTCACGGCGAGAAAGCCATGAAAGCGATTGAAGCTATGAACGATGGAGACATCCTCATGCTCAACAACATTCGAATGGATCCAGAAGAAGTCGGATCAAAAGGTGATGCACTCGCCTTTTCTGAAACATCACTGATTCAGGACTTGGCAAGTGTTGCTGATGTTTTTGTCAACGATGCCTTTGCCTGTGCACATCGAAATTCACCGAGCATCGTTGGATTCGCCCACCACCTGCCCTGTGTTGCAGGTGAATTGATGGCACACGAAATTCGTCAACTTGACCTTGCGCTTGATTCTCCTGCGCGCCCTTGCATCGCTGTCCTCGGCGGAATCAAGGTTGACGACAGCATCGAAGTTGCACTGAACATGCTGAACAACTCCATCGCAGATGAGGTGTGGTTCACTGGAGGAGTTGCCAATCTCGCCATTCACCTTTCAGGTCATGATATTGGTGATGGCAACGTCGAGTTCCTTCAGAATGAATTGAAAGATGCTTGGGGGCCTACCGTTGATTCTGCAAAATCTCTCCTGGCTACGTACGCTGATAGAATTGTTCTTCCAATCGATGTTGCGGCAAACGTGGAAGGTAATCGAATTGATCTCAAACTCGAAGAGTTACCGATTCATGCTCCACTGTTCGACCTCGGTCTCGAATCGATTCGTGCATTGTCAACACGCATCAAAGAGGCAGGAACCGTCATTCTCAATGGTCCTGCAGGGGTGTTTGAAATTCCTGACTTTGCACTCGGAACCATCGAAATGCTGAGTGCCTGTGCAGAAACCAACGGATATGCATTGATGGGCGGTGGTCACACTGCAACATTAGTCAGCCAACGCGGAATGAGTGACAAGATGGGGCACGTATCTACGGGCGGTGGCGCATGCTTGGACTACATTGCAGGGCGAACCCTTCCTGGTATTCATGCGCTCAAGTTGAGTGCACAGCGGTATCAACTGGAAATTACACCTGTTCTCCACGAAGAATAAGGAGCCACAGGGGAGACTCGAACTCCCGACCTTCTGATTACGAATCAGACGCTCTACCAACTAAGCCACAGTGGCGCTGTCCGAGGGCATGAACGTGTGGTCATAATCCCACCGATTCAAACACTAGGCTCATGAAGAAGCAGAGGTAGGCATCAACATGGGCGATGATACAGCAGTACGCTATACCAACACCGTCCTGTACGATGATGACTTCAACAAGATTGTAGGAGATGTTCTCCTTCACCAAGATGGATCGTGGTCAGAATCAAAAGGCGATGAGGACGTTGTCGAAGAGATCGACGGTTCACAACGTGTCCTCACCCGTTCGTTGCAGAATTGGCATACCCATCTTGCTATGCAATTGAATGCTCGAGATTTCAGCGATGGTTATCCATTGCATCGATGGTTGAATGAAGCAATCTTCCCAACTGAGGCACGCATCACACCAGAATACGTTCGCGTAGGAACCAGTGCTGCTGCTGCAGAAATGATTCGCACCGGTTCAACCTTTGCAGCAGACATGTATTTCTTCCCTGCAGTTACAGGAGATGTGCTCACCAATGCGGGACTTCGTGGCCTTATTGGTGGACCCGTAAGCGATGCTGCGCTCCCTTCGCATGACGATGCTGAATCTGCTCTCGCGGAACTTGATCAACTTCTAGCACAAAACAAACAGGAGGATTTGGTGCAATATGCCATTGCAACCCACTCCGTCTATCTCTGTTCAAAGGAAACGTTGCAGCGTGCGAGCGACCTTGCACAACGTCGAAACGGTCGTTTGCACATTCACGTCAGTGAAACGCGGAAAGAAGTCGCAGATTGCAAAGAAGCCAATGGATTGTATCCAGTCGAATATCTCGATTCAATCGACTTCATTCAACCTGGAACTGTATTCGCTCACGCGTCTTGGGTCAAAAAGAACGAGATTCGTATGATGGCCGAACAGAACGTCACCGCCGTACACTGTCCATCATCCAACATGAAACTTGCATGCGGTGGTACGCTTTCCTTCCCACCGTATCGTGATGCAGGCGTTGATGTCCGCATCGGAACCGATGGAGCGGCATCAAGCGGAAACGGACTGAATCTTTTGCATGAAGCACGTCTTGCAAGCCTCGTTCAGCGTCACGATCATTGGGATTCAACGCTCCTTCCAGCACAGGAGATTTTCAAGATGGCAACAAAGGGGAGTCAAGATTGGGTCGCTTGGGATTTGGATGATATTCGTATGCGACCTCTAGGTCGTTCCAACAACCGACACCTTGCGAACCTCATCTACAATGGAGGAGAATGTCTCGATGTATGGGTGAATGGACGAGCATTACGAAAGAATGGAATCACATTATCGCTCGATGAGAAGCAGATCATTGCGGAATTGGATCATGCCGTTGAATCCTACTACGAAGGCGTTGAATGATCACACTCGACCATAATACACCAGAACGCTCCCGGCAAACATGTCAGCGAACGAGAGCAAGATGCTCAGCAACGAATGGCCGATATGCACTTCATACGACACGACCACTTCTGTTCCAGCAGGTAGTGCACTATCCTTCGCTCCGAGAGCTGCAAAGTATGTTCCAGACTCCATGTTCCAACTGAACCCTTCGCTAGCGGTCGCACCGGAATCACCGGCAACGAAGTTTGTTGACGTTCCATCGCATCCAAGACCTGGCGTGAAGAAGTTGCTTGGCACGTCTTCACATCGCTTCTTTTCATCAGCATCGACGAGACCCATCCAGACATCATCACGGTCCCACGTGATGGTGAGTTCTGCTGCAAAAAGCGGTGAGAGAACGTTTTCGGGCAAAGGATCGTCTGCAAAGAAGGCTTGATTGGGCGCATTTGGTGTTGGTACATCCTCCACTTCTCCAGTCAGTGTGTAACCAATCATTCCGGCCAGTAGAAGAAGAAAGCCAACTGCGATTAGAACAGCACCTGCTTTTCCTCTCGATGTCAACGAATCCAACATGTTCACACCTCAAAGAATGAAAGAGCGAGAATGGTGTAACATGCGAGCAACATCACACCTTCAAGCCAATTGGTTTTCCCATCGTTGAGAATGAAGTTCGCTACAAGAACGGACATGAACGTCGCAGCCGTTTCGAGAATACCAAACTCGAGTGAAAGATTGACGCCCAATGCCCATGCGAAGAGAACCATGAGTGGAGCAACGAAGACAGCGATTTGAACACTCGAACCGATAGCAATAGCAAGTGATAGATCCATCTTGTCTTTTCCAGCGACCAGAACAGCCGTGAAATGTTCTGCTGCATTTCCAAAGAATGGTAGGAGGATGACACCAATAAACAGGGTTGGTAGGCCCCATCCTTCAGCCGCCTCATCGACGCTGTGGACCAGAACTTCCGCCATCCATCCAACCAAAACGGTCGCAAGAATGAGAAGAATCCAAGCATCCTTTGTCGTCATTTTCGGCTCTTCCTTCTCTTCTGTTTCCGATGTCACATCAAACAAATGAGAATGTGTCTTGAATTGGAAAAATAGGGACAAGCCATACATCAGGAGGAGAACAAGAGAAGCATATCGTGAGAGATTGAGTATGTTGGAATCTGCACCAGTATGCGATGCAGCAGCAGGGATGATCAACGCAAGAACGGCCAAAAGCAACAAACTTCCATTCATCGAGAGAGCTTCTTGATTGAAAGTTTGTGTTCGATGCTTGTAGCCTCCCCAAAGAAGTGCCAAACCAAGCACCAAGAGCAGGTTTCCTAGAATGCTTCCAATCAAACTCGCTTGCACCAACTGGATCATGATTTCCGCTTGATCAGCATGTTGAGCAGCCGTCCAGAGAGCAAGCCCTGCAATGATGATTTCAACGGCATTTCCAAACGTTGCATTGAGCAGGCCACCAAGGTTTTCTCCCGCCCGTAATGCGATTTCTTCGGTCGCATGCCCCATGAGGAAGGCAAGAGGCATGATGGCTATCATTGAGAAAAGAAACGTCATTTCCACATTGTGCTGAAACTCAAAAAACAGCGTAATGGGAACGGCTGCAAGCAACCAGTTCAATCGATTGTGCATTGGATTGAATGCATCGAGGACAGAGTGGTGATGGTGTTCAACGTGTTCAGCCATTTGACCACATCAACGATTCAGTCCTCGCTCTTCTTGCGTCGAACGGGGCGCTTGCGGGTTGGTGCTGCTTTTCGAGCTGGTCGCTTACGAACAGGACGCTTGCGAGGCTTCGGATCTTCATCATCGTCGTCGTCATCGTCGTCATCATCGTCGTCGTCATCGTCGTCATCAAGACCAGCCCATGAGAGGTCGTCGTCGTCATCGTCGTCTTCCTCCTCTTCCTCGGCCTTCTTCTTGCGTCGCGTCTTTCGTTGAACAACATTGACAGCGAATGGATCGTCTTCATCTTCTGGCTCAGCAGGTTCGGATTTCTTTTCCTCTTCCTTCTTTTCTTCAGCAGCAGAGCCTGTTCCGGTGATGGCATCCATGTCCAAGTCTTGTGTGGTTCCAATGAATTCAGACATCCAATCATCGTCTTCATCATCGTCTCCACCCTTCTTCTTCCTTTTCGGACCGGACAAGCTCACTTGAACAATCAACATAGCGACAATGAAGATTACCACATTGACTGCAACTGCAATCCAAACCAGTACATACGGTGGTTCGCTCATCGAAGGCGTGACAATCTCAGGTTCTGGTTCAGGTTTCAGATCTTCCTCGAAGGTACAGACCGTCTCACCTTCGAGATTGTTTCGACAGAAGTCGACGACAAAAACAACCTGTGCCGTTCGTTGGTTTCCTGCTGTATCAAGAGCACGTACAGTGATGGCGTGTTGGCCTGCATCGAAGGTTCCTGCGGAGAACTCCATGTCACTGACGAGTGAGGTTGCATCGCCGTTGATGTCGGTAATTCCTTCGGCATTGGCCCAAGGAGAGGTGCTCGTTGATCCCGTCAAACCTCCGTAGTTGAAGGTGAAACGGTATTGCAGGCTGCCGATTTGTACATCGTCTTCTGCAGCAAACATCAGGTTGATTTTGTTCCCGTAGAGGTATTTCGAGCCTTCAGAGGACGGTGAGGGAGCATAAACAGAAATGGTTGGCGATTGGGCATCAATCTTGTACGATGTGTTGGTAATGATGCCTTCGTTGTCTGCCTGATCAACAAGCGTCATACGGATGGTCAAATCGCTCGCTTTCTCTGTACCTGAAATTCTGAACTCAAAGCTGTATTCTGGACCCTTGTCTGGGTTAAGTTGATTGTCTGCTGTCAGCGTCATGACCACTCCGCCAGCTGTTTCGTTGTATCCATCCTCTGAGAAGACCTCAATGGTTGGCGCCGTCTTGAGATATTCACTCACTTCTATCTTGACCGTGTACAAACCAGGGACGAGCGATGGGCTTGTGTAAGGAACACCATCCTCGTCGACCAATTCCATGTCAATCGTCGGCGGTCGAGCATCTTCTCGGAGGAGATTTGCATTCAACCCTTCCAAGATTTCGTTGTTGCAGTTGTTGAATCGATCGCAGACTGTTACTGCGTACCATGCGTCCTGTTCTGAGCCAGCCATAATCGGTACATTTCGAATAATTGTTGCGGAGTTTTGCAGGCCGACATCGATACCATCCATCGCAAGTACCCAGCCTTCATCGTTTGTTGTACTGCTAGACGAATCCTCGAAAGGATTACCACTGTGCCGCCAAATCTGATACACCTCATTCAATTCTTGCAAGTTCCCCCATTCCATGGCAACGAAGCCGAGATCTCCACGGCTTTCAGAAATGGATATTTGTGGCCATGTTGGCGGTGTGATATCGATCTCGACAGGGCCGAAGTAATTCTGGTCGAGACCAAGATATTCATAGGAACCATTTGCGTGAACGTATTGTGCCTCACTTGTGACATACACGTACCAATTGAGGACTGCACCTGTTTCAGAAATGATGTCTGGCCCCATGACGATATCAAACACCTGTGTGTTGTCGTTCACAAAGCCATGGTACGTCGTTTGTGTGGCAAATTGTTGAGGGTTGGTCGGCACGCCGTTGGACGTGTAAATGTGGTATCGCTCACCTTCGACACCAAGTTGATCGGTCCAAGTCACACGAACGGTACGGTCACCAATGAATTCAGCATGGACGTTTGTTGGCTCTTTTTGCCAGTTGCTGAAGGCATCTTCTTCGACGGAATCACGGGATCCAGTTACGCATGTATCATCGAATAGGCCGATAGCGTCAACAGTCACCACGCAGTAGTACGCCCACCCGAGCGTACCAACAGGTATGTTCCGAGTAAAGTTGTATCGAGTGTTATTGTCTTCGAGTTGTTTGTCTTCATACAGAGATCCAACAAACATAACGCCTTGTTGGTAAATTGAATTAATAGTGGTACCAGAAACATAAACATCGTAGCGTTCGTTATCCTCTCCGGCCACACCGTACCACCGAAGGTAGGTATATCCTGTTCCATCGAAGTTCACCAGTTTATCATCAAATTCTGCTTCGAAGGTTGATACATGGGCTGGTGGGCGATTGTCTTCGAGAATCGGTTGTGTCAAGGCGTTGCCTGAAAGGAAGCGCAGATCGATGAAGTCTTCTCCAGGACCTGTTTTGTTTGGAATGTAGTAGGTAATGGCGTAATACGCTTCTTCGTTCGTATTTGGAGGGACGGTGTGAACAAACGATTCCTGGTCCGAAGTGAGATTTGCAATTGGTGACAATTGCTGGTACACCTGACCGCCATTGCTACGGGAAATCTCTGTTGTCGAGCGCCAAATCAAGATGCTTGTGTTCTCGAGTGCAGGTTCCGTGTTCGGTAAGAGTGGTGAGTGGTAGTTGATCCATGTCAACGTTGTTTCACTGTCAGCAAGTGAATAAGAAGCTTGGAAATACAACGGTGTTTCGACGGGAGATGTGACTTCCTCGACGCCAATGGTCAATGTGGAAACATCCGGGTCGAGTTCCTCGTGTGAAATGGTTGTTCCTTGATCGTCCCACTCGATGGTGACGGCGTAATAGAACGTGCCACTGGTACCGGCATCGACGAGATAGGAAACGCTGTGACCAGGGTGTTGTCCTCCGTTACCTCCAGCAGAACTGAGGCACCAAACATACTGAACGTAGATATTGGCTTGGCAAGCAGGGACTGAGTCAATGGTTTGCGCAGCATCAATGTTCGACTGTGTGATGGGTTCTGTGTAACGGTGTACGATGTACGTCGCATCGTGGTAATAAGGAGTGTTTCCGTTGAATGTGTCGATGTTCTGCCATGTTACAGTTGTTGTCTCTGAAACCGGATCAAACGTTGCAGCGATGTGTTGTGCTTGCAGGTTGTCTGGGTTCGTATCCTCGGCAATGGATACAGGCGTCAGTGGAACAAGCATCAACATCATGAGCAAGACCATGATGACGGCCTTCGGTTGGAGACTACGGTTCAGCGCGTTCGCACCCATCACACATTACGTCGCCGCCGCCCGTTAAGAGTATGCCGATAAATAACGTGAACAACCGACGTATTTGTTTGTCAGAGATTTACTCCGATTCATCGTGATTTGGTTGAGGTAGAGGTTGCTCCTTGTCGAGCGCAATGATTTCTTTTCTCGCTTGCGAAAATCGAACACAAAACGTGTAGATTCCACCGAGACCGGAAAGAATCACAACGGCGGTAAGCGGATTCAGTTCAAGATGCTCAAATGGGGCGAAAGCTGCTGAATAATCTTGAACTCCAACAAGCCAAAAGATGCCTGTCAATGCAAGCGCAGCAATTGTCAAGATCGTTCGATCTGCTCGTGAGAATCCTCGATAATTTCGACCACCACTGACGGCTTGGGCTTGCGTCCCCATGTAGGAGCCTAGGATGGTGAACCATGCTGCTGCCCAGCCCATCGCAGGATCATCGACCCAAGCTGGACTTGAGGCGATGGCGATAACCCACATCGCATCAAGGAGACGATCGAGCGTGTGATCGAGATAATCGCCCCATCGAGACACTTGACCTGTTTGCCGAGCGAGTTGCCCATCAAGGCCATCGAGAATCATCGAAAACGCAATCAGCGAGGCCGAGCCGATGAGCATGAATGCTCCTGTATCGCTTTTTGGAGCAAGGAAAACAAGCGCACTCGCAGCAATTCCAACGGGAAGCGCGAGCCACGTCAATACGGCAGGATTGGTCTTGCCTAATCCGGAAACAAGAGGTGAGGCAACGGCTTCCCACCGTTTTCTGAGTTGTTCAAGTGCCATCTCAATCGATGCAACCTAGCGAAGAAAGGTCATATGCTTTCGGCACCAATTCCGGTTGCAATCCAGTCAATTGAATCCGAGATGAATTCTTCGACGGAAGTCGAAGGCTCGTCGTTCAAAATAAAATCAAGGACAGATTCAACTGATACATCATCTTCAGTCGTATCAATTTCAATCACATTCGCACGTGGATGCAATGCTATGAGATCAGCCCACACGCCGGAAATGAGTTCCCATTCTACGTTCGATTCAATCTTATTTGGCCCGTAACCCGTTCGTTGTTCAAGCCGGTTTCGCAGCTCCAGTGGGTTGCAACGTAGTACAATTACGGCATCGATCGGGCAGTGATGGGAAAGATGACCATCAATCAGACAGTGACTGTCGCCCTCCCATTTCCATTCGGCAAGTTTCGAGAGTTCGACCTCGCGTAACGCCTCAAATTGTGAAAGTGCGTCAACACTTTCCGCTGCTTCTTCGAGTGTGATGATCGTCAAACCTTCCTTTTGTAAGCGTGAGGCGAGCGTCGATTTTCCAGTTCCTGGCGAACCAGTGAGGGCAATGACGCGAGGCTGCTTGCTCATGAGAGCAACCAAACGACGTGAAGAATTAAACATGAGGTTTGGAATGGTCAATTATGGCCGCAATCGCTCTTGTCCTACTCACGACGGAGCCCGGCCGAGAGCAAGACGTTGTCAACAAACTCAACGAGATGTCTGAAATCGAAGAGGCCATGGTGCTGTTTGGTGAATACGATGTGTATTGCAAAGTGGTCGTCGAAGATTTCTCACAATTATCTGACCTGGTTTTGCGAAACGTTCGGACCTTATCAGGTGTTGTTGAAACAACGACTTTGACGGCAGCAAACCATGGACAGTGAGGTGTTTTCTTGTTTGGTATGTCCGATCCGAATCAGACGCTCGCACAGATGATTCGGTATTTCGAAGAAGAACGACATGAAATGGTCGAGGTGATGGCGAGCGAATTCACGTCTATGTTACTCGCCAACAAACAGCGAGATGGAGCAACACAAACCTTGCTCGTCAAAGGCGTTCGAATTTTGGCCGAAGTCCTATCGATACGCGACAAGAGCAAACTTGCCATTCAAGCGACGTCTGTTCTCCTTCGCGAGCGAAAGAAATTGGAAAAAATCCTCTCGCAAACAGCACCAACACTCCTTTCCAAACTGACACCGATTGAGCAGGATTATCGTACCATTGGAAGCGTGTTTGCGAAAGCTGGAAAAACTGGAAAAGCGAAGAAATTCTATCTGAAGGCACACAAGGAGACGCAAGGGAACATCGCTGCCCTCGTTGCAGCGTGTCAAATCGACGGAACGAAGACGAAACTCTGCAAGACACTTGCGATTGCGGTGAAATCCTCGGGCCCTGTGATCTTGGAAAACGGAGCGTACCATCTGAAACCGGAACATGCACCTGGGAGTCAGATTAATCCGGTGTTGGCCATTCTTGAAACATGTTCACATGGACATACTGAGTGTGCAGAACAAGCCCAACGAATCCGCAAAGAATGCGATGAAATCGCCAATGGGATTCAGGCTGCAAATGAACGGTTACAGTCTGCGATGGATTCCTTGCAACCAAAACACGACTACTATCAATATTCTTGAGTGGTAGCGAGGGATGGATTTGAACCATCGATCTCCGGGTTATGAGCCCGACGGGATATCCAGACTACCCCACCTCGCTGATTCAAACGCCACAGTCCTTCCCTTTGAAACCACCGATGTGGTATTTTTTTCATCCGCTTTCGGCATTGTCTTCTTCAAGGATGACCTGCAAGACGTGCCATGGGCGGACGAGGAGGGGTTGTCTTGTTGTCATCGCTCTTGTTGTGCTCGATGCTTGCTGGCTGTTTTGGAGACGACGAATCAGACCAGAAAGATCTCATTGACTTGGTTGTGCATTACGATGCAACCAATGGAACAATCCAGCAATCGTTCATCGGCGGGTCTCAAATCTCATTTACTGGTGTCACCTTCAGTTTTGATTTTGCTCGAACAACATCCGACTATGGCTTGAAGACCTTCACCCTTGACCCAGGCGATGGCCGCTCAATCATCAGTATCGATGCATCTGAATCAGCAAACATCGATGTTGAATACCAAATTCATGGGATGTATACAGTCATATTAGCAGCAACCGACATCAACGATAACACTGCGAACATGACGGTTGTACTCCGAGTCGAACATTCGATTGAATGGAGCGAAGCCAACTCAGCGGATCCAGATACAATGGAAATCAACACAACTCCAGGAAACGAAGATTCCAATCCAAAGCAGATCGTTGTTGAATCGGTCGTTGAAAATCCAAGTATATTTGGCACGCCTGGAAGCCCTGTCACTGTCACATGGGAGCTTACAGACCCTGAATCAAACAGCAAAGGCAGCAACACAGAACAGATACCTGATGGACAATCAGGCGCGTGGGATTTTGATCTGAACTTCCCTGACCAAGGCGTTCATGAATTGGCAGTCACCATTGACCAAGGAACAGACCGAGTGAACATCAATCACATCATCGACATTCTTTACGAACAGGAAGAATCTGTACCAAACCCATATCAACAAGACAATGAATCTGAAGAAGAGAATTCTGAAAGTGAATGAAAAGTGAAAACCGGTATCGCGCGGCGATGAACAAGCCATTCTTCAGATTTCGTTGGACATTTGTCCCATTCTTCGCTTGATATACCCTCAGCCGTTGGTTCGGCATGAGTGATACAATGAGCACAAAAACAAAGAAGAAAACAACAAGTAACAAGAATGAAGTCCCTACTGAAGAAGAAGTGGTACCAATGGAAGTCGTAGATGAAGAGGTTCCTGAAGTCAAAATTGAGGACCTACCTGGAGTTGGTCCAGCAACAGCTGAAAAACTCCGGGAAGCAGGTTTTGACGAACTCCTCTCTCTCGCTGTCATGTCCCCAGCGGACCTTGCAGAACAAGCCGAACTTGGAGAAGCAGTTGCTGGTAAAATCATCAATGCTGCCAAGAAAATGGCCAATATCGGTGGTTTCGTTTCCGGTGTGGCGCTCCTCGATCGTCGCCGGGAAGTTCAGAAACTCTCATCCAAGGTCCAGTCGATTGACGACCTCCTTGGAGGAGGATTCGAAACACAGGCTCTCGTCGAAGTGTACGGTGCATTCGGTTCTGGGAAGACCCAAATTGGGCACCAACTTGCTGTCAACTGTACCATGCCAATTGAAGATGGTGGTTTTGACGGCGATGTCTTCTACATCGATACTGAGGACACATTCCGTCCAGAGCGAATTACTCAGATGGCCCGTGGACATGGTCTTGATCCAGACATGGTCTTGAGTCGAATCCACGTCGCACGTGCATACAACTCTGCGCACCAAATGCTCCTAGCTGAGGAAATCAAGCGCATGAGCAAAGGACTCAATGTAAAAATGATCATCGTCGATTCGCTTACAAGCCACTTCCGTGCAGAATTTATTGGACGAGGCATGCTTGCAAATCGGCAACAAAAACTGAACCGTCACCTCAAAGATCTCAAGCAACTCGCTGATGTCAACAATGCACTCGTTTTGGTAACAAATCAAGTCCACTCAAAGCCCGATGCCATGTGGGGAGACCCAACCAAGCCAATCGGTGGCCACGTTCTCGCTCACGCCTCTACCTTCCGACTTTATCTTCGAAAGGCGAAGGGTGGCCGACGAATTGCACGACTCGTTGACTCTCCAAACCTACCGGACGGCGAGTGCGTCTACCAGGTGACACAAGAAGGTCTCCGTGACTGATTCGGTGTGCTGAAATCGCTTCCATGATGGAAGTTTGGTGCAATACATTCAAGTTAGGATGAATCAAGATAATGGCCATGCGCCATTTGATTGAGCGAGTTTTGGAACTATCTGATGAGGAAATTGTACCTCAACTCGATCCCCAGCCCAACGGCCAAGGGACTGACGAGGAACTTCGAGCATTGCTTGAATCGCTTCAGCCTCGAATCCGTGTGTACGGAGTCGGCGGTGCCGGTTGCAACGCAGTCGGTCGGCTTGATGCTGAAGGTCTGTTTGAGAACTCATTCGTTACGGGCTACGCCATCAATACAGATGCCCAAGCGCTCCTCATGTCGCCTCTCGAACACAAAGTCCTGATTGGACGAACTGCACGGGGCAGGGGGGCTGGGGGCGACCCAACAAAAGGCGAGGCTGCAGCTCTTGAATCCGAAATGGCGCTTCGAGGCATCACCACCGATACACAACTTGCTATCATTGCTGCAGGTATGGGAGGTGGTTCCGGTACTGGAGCAGCAGGCCATATCGCACGACTAGCAAAAGAACAGGGCGCTATGACCATCGCCGTAGTCACTTATCCATTCAAATCCGAAGGAGCGACACGAAAAGAAAACGCTGAATGGGGTCTTGAGCGCCTTCGTGAACACTGCGATACGATTCTGGTGATTCCAAACGAGCGTCTCCTCGAAATCGAAGGCGTGAAGGATCTCCCACTCGCCAGTGCATTCCGAGTCGGAGATGAACTCCTTGTCCGCTCCATCATTGGTGTTACTGAATTGCTCACACGTGATGGAATGGTGAACCTAGACTTTGAGGACCTCAAAGCCGTCATTCATTCAGGAGCGGGGGTTGCGATGATTGGCCTTGGCGCTGGTTCTGGGCCCGGACGAGCTGAAGAAGCGACATTGGAGGCTCTGCATTCGCCCTTACTCGATCTCGACTTCAGCGATGCTCGCGGTGCGCTCATCAATGTCGTTGGAGGCAACAATCTCACATTAGGAGAGGCAGAACGTTGTGCTCAAATCATCACAGAGCGTATCTCGCCTCATGCAAAGATCATCTGGGGAACTGCTGTTGATGAAACACTGGATGATGAAATTCGAGTCATGCTCGTGCTTACGGGCGTCAAGAGCGAACAAATTCATGGATCCTCGGAACGTCGTCAGCTCAAAGCACTACGGAGCAGTACAATTGAATTTGTCAATTGATCAGTCACGCAATGTGATGATGAGCAACCCTACAAGTGCAATCATCGAGACCAAACCAACGGTGTAGTCCATCGGGCTGAACCCATCTGCTTGGTCTGAAAAAATTTCACCATCGTACTCTACACCAGGCAATCGGAGACTGAGGCTGTTCCACGCATCTTCAGAACTTGCTTGATTGCCATTCACCGCATTACCGTATACCTTGAAATCAACATACGATGCATTGTCTTCAGGACTTAGGAGTGAGAAATTCCAACTACGAACCTTGTTGCCCGATTCAGTGTGTGTCCATCCACCATCTAATTCTTGAATCAAGCCGGCTGATTCATCAAAGGTGATCGACCCCCCAACGACCAACATTCTGAACCCTCCAATCGAACCATTAGGATTGGCTGCAACCGTTTCAGACTCGACAGTGATGGAAAAATTGTACATCGTATTCGATTCGTAGGATTCGGGCAATCCTTCAATCCACACAATCGTAGATTGATCCCTATCTCCGTGACATAGGCATCCTTCATTCGCAGATTTACCAATACCAGATGGTGCGGAAACGGCGACCTGCGAAAGGAGAGCGAGAACAAGCACAACAATAGCCGCTCGCATCTTAATCCTCGATTCAACCAAAAATACCCTCCATTTGAATCTTCATGTTCGATGCAGAAGGAACAATACTTCAAAAGTGAACGACGGAGATTTTGACCTGATAACATGGACTTTGACCAACCAATAACGCCGGATTTCAACGCTGATGAGGTCGATATTTTTGCTGAACTGGGAGCTCCTTCATCGGTACAGCCCACTTCTTCGAGCCCACTTCACAACATTTTGCTTGAGGAAGAAGAACATGAAACACCGGAAGTTGATCCTGTTCTCGTCGCAGAATTGCTCCAAGTTCTCGCCCAACACAACATTCGTCAACAATCCGGAGATGGATTTGATGCGCTTCCTGAAAGCGCTCAAAACATTGATTTGAACTCAGCCAGAGTCACGCTCTCAGACGATGAGTACCGTCTTTCTCTGCTCGTCGAACTTCAAGATAATCAGCAGATTCGACCGTGTGTCCGAGTTCAACACAATGCGGGAGATTTTGATTTCGTTGAAGAGAACAACATCCCCTCCGTTTGGAAACCCTTGTACGATTTGTTGGAGAACGCCTTCAAACAGGCAATACAATCCCTGAAATCCAGCACTTACTTCTAATGAAGAACAAGATCCCATACAATCTCGATGCTCTCGTCAAGGGAATTTGAAACGGAACAGTACTTTTCATGGGACTTTTCGATCGTTCTTCGAACGAGTTTCTCTGGAACATCGCCCTCGACATGATAGGTCATGTTGACCTTCGTGAAGGAACGAGGATACTCCTCCCTACGATCGGCATCCAAGTCGACCCAGACTTGTCCAAATTCACGGTTTTTCAACCCTACAACGACGTCCACGATGGAACATGCTCCAATCATCTGCAAGAAGATTTGCATGGGCGATGGGCCATCCTCCCAATCAACATCGATGGATTGACCTCGCTCATTTTCACAGTCGAGTTTTGTCCCGCCGGTCCACGTTACCTTCGCTCTCATAGAAACAATCGCATCGGTTGGTTCTTGAAGTGGTTATTGGTGGGATGGAATGAGAACTATGAGCGGCGAACCTGTTGTCATGCAAAATGGAAAACTTCACATCCCAAACAATCCGATAATTCACTACATCGAAGGGGATGGAATTGGCCTCGATATTAGCCCAGTCATGATTTCTGTCGTCGATGCGGCTGTATCAAAAGCATACAACGGTGAAAAGCAAATCGCTTGGAACGAAGTTCTCGCCGGTGAGAAGGCATTCAATGCAACAGGAGAGTGGCTTCCTGAAGCAACACTCGATGCTATGCGCTCGGGTCTTGTATCCATTAAAGGCCCACTCACCACCCCTGTTGGTGGTGGAATCCGTTCACTCAACGTGGCACTTCGACAGAAGCTGGATCTCTTCGCTTGTGTTCGTCCAGTTCGATGGTACGATGGTACGCCATCTCCAGTCAAAACGCCTGGTGATGTTGACATGATCATCTTCCGTGAGAACAGTGAGGACGTTTACGCTGGTATTGAATGGGAAGCAGGTTCCGACGGCGTCAAGAAATTGATTGATTTCTTGACCAACGAGATGGGTGTTGATAAGATTCGATTCCCAGATACATCTGGTATTGGAATCAAACCAATCAGTCAAGAGGGGACAAACCGGATTGTTCGAGCTGCACTTCAATACGCGATTGACAACGACAAAGAGAGTGTCACGCTTGTTCACAAAGGGAACATCATGAAATTCACAGAAGGTGGATTCCGAGACTGGGGCTATCAACTCGCAAAGGAAGAATTTGGTGCAGTCGAACTTGATGGTGGACCTTGGTGTACCATGAAGAACCCAATCACTGGAAACGAGATCATCATCAAGGACGTTATTGCGGATGCCATGCTCCAACAAATTATTACACGTCCTGCAGAATACAGTGTTCTTGCAACCATGAATTTGAACGGCGACTACATCTCAGACGCACTCGCTGCTCAAGTTGGGGGTATTGGTATTGCTCCTGGTGCGAACATCAACTACGATACGGGAATTTCAATCTTCGAAGCAACCCACGGAACTGCACCAAAATATGCAGGACAAGACAAGGTCAACCCCGGATCGCTTATTCTCTCTGCAGAAATGATGCTACGTCACATGGGTTGGATCGAAGCCGCAGATTTGATTGTCAAGGGAATGGAAGGTGCAATCAGTGCAAAGACAGTCACATACGACTTTGAACGTCTGATGGACGATGCAACCTTGCTGTCATGCTCTGCCTTCGGTGAAGCACTCATCGCACACATGTGAAGGGGTTGACATGGACGACGTTCGGAAGATGCTACGGAATCTTTCGGATGCAGCTAACGAACGCGGCGCTCCATTGGACTGGTTCGAGGATTTGTACGAAGTTGCAGACAAAGATCGCGACCTTATTCCATGGTCAAAAGGTGAACCTCATCCATTCCTCGTCGATTGGTTGGGCAACCATTCAGAACAAAAGACAGGCAATGCTTTGGTCGTTGGCTGTGGACTAGGTGAAGACGCGGTGTTCCTGGCAGAGAGAGGTTGGAACGTAACGGCATTCGATTTGTCAGCATCCGCCATCGATTGGGTCAAAGAAATGCATTCGCACCCATCCATATCTTGGGAGGTAGGTGACTTGCTTAATCCTCATCCTGCTTGGATTGGAGCATTTGATCTCGTTTTGGAGGTACACATTTTGCAGGCAATTCCTGAATCATTCCGTATTCCTGCTTCAACAAACTTGGCCCCACTCGTCCGTCAAGAAGGAGTTCTGATATGCATTGGACGAATGAATCCTGCGACGCCAATTGAAGTCGATGGCCCTCCTTGGCCACTGGAACGTTCGTTTATCGAATCCATTGGAAGTGAACTCAACCCGATTGACTTCTACACAATTCAATACAAAGGGGAAGAACATCTACGCTACAGAGCAATTTGGCAACGGTCATGACTCTCGAAGCCATTGCTTCAACGTACGGCTGTTCTTTGCGATACCGAATCCAAAGCGCTCTTCGAATGCTCGAGCAACAACGGTGAAATCACCATCATGGGTTGCTACAACAATTGAACCAACGTTGTCAATTGGCCGATTGGATAAGACAGAAGCGTATTGCATAATCTTTCGATCGGGATGTTGAGGATAGATCTTTTTTCCATCAATTTCGGTTCGAATGTTCTTACCATCGTAATGCTGACGCATTTTTGTTAGTTCATCGTAGATTTCATTGTGTTGCGTAAGGAACGTATCCATCGAAGACTTCACTTCATCACTCACAGCCTCGGCTTCAATTTCATCTGAATTACCAGCCC